>DASYRU010000212.1:0-8407 GCA_036004165.1 Actinomycetota bacterium | reverse complement strand
GGAGGTTGCCGAGGTAGGCCACGTCGCGGTGGGCCCAGACGTCGGCATAGCCGCCGCCCTGCGGCGGCGCGACGTGGCCGACCAGCTCGGTGTTCCAGGTCCTCGGCGTGCCCGCCTGGCCGGCGGCCGGCGGCGGCGCGCCGAGGGCGAGCACGGCCAGCGTGGCCGCGGCCCCGGCAAGGGCGCGCCGCCATCCACCCATCCCGGTCCCCCAAGTGGCCGACATTCCCAGACGCCATCGTCGCAGACCGGGCTAAGAATGCTGTGAGAACCGGCGCCGCGAGGACCCCCCGGGTCAGGTCGGCTCACCGAGGGCGCTCGGCAGGGCGCCCTCGTAGGCGTCGCGGAGGCGCCGCAGCGGCAGGTCGAGCACGCCGGGCACGACCAGCCGGTCGCCGCCGCTGGCGCCGATGCGGGCGGCCGGCACGCCGGCCGTCCCGGTCAGGGCGAGCAGGTCGGAGGCCGCGGCCGGGGCGGCGGCGACCAGCACCCGGGATGCGGACTCGCTGACCAGCGCGAGCAGCGGCTGCTGGGCCGCCGGGAGCTCCACGGTCGCGCCCACGCCGCCGGCCAGGGTCGCCTCGACCAGGGCGACCGCAAGGCCGCCGTCGGACAGGTCGTGGGCGCTGGCCAGCAGCCGGCGGGCGGCCAGCTCGACCAGCAGGCGCTGCAGGGCGGCCTCGGCCGCCAGGTCGAGCGCAGGCGGGCGGCCCTCGAGGGGCCGGCCGGCGACCCGCTGCCATGCCGAGCCTCCCACCTCGGCCCTGGTCTCCCCCAGCAGCCAGACGTCGAGCCCCGGCCCGGGGAACCCGGACGGCACGGCGGCAGCCGCGTCCTCGAGCAGCCCGAGCACGCCGACGATCGGGGTCGGATGGATCGGCCGGCCGGAGGACTCGTTGTAGAAGCTCACGTTGCCGCCGGTGACCGGCAGGCCGAGGGCGCGGCAGGCAGCGGCCATCCCCTCCACCGCGGCCGCGAACCCGCCCATCACCTCCGGCCGCTCCGGGCTGGCGAAGTTCAGGCAGTTGGTGACCGCGATCGGCAGCGCGCCGGCGCAGGCGACGTTGCGGGCCGCCTCGGCGACGGCGAGGGCGGCGCCGGCGGCCGGGTCGAGGGCGCTGTGGCGGCCGTTGCCGTCGGTGGCGACGGCGACCGCCCGCCGGCCGCCCGGCACCCGGAGCACGGCGGCGTCCGAACCCGGTCCGAGCACCGTGCCGCGACCCACGAAGCGGTCGTACTGCTCCCACACCCAGCGCTTGGAGGCGCAGGTCGGGTCGGCGGCGAGGGCGAGCACGGCCTCGGCCGGGTCGGTGTCCAGCGGCACCCTGGCTTCGCCGGCGGGCGGGTCCTGGCGCCGCAGCGGCCGCCGGTAGACGGGGCCCCCGTCGGCCAGGCTGCCGGCCGGCACATCGGCGACCACCTCGCCGCGGAAGCGCACCACCAGCCGCCCGCCCTGACCGTCCGGGGCACCCCCTCGGAGCCCAGAGACCGGGGCCCGACCGGCCGGGGCACCCCCCTCGGGTTCCCCGGCCCCAGTGGGCGGTACTGGACCGGACCGCCTACCGGCTGGGCCGTCGTGGGGTTCCCCGGACCCCTCCGGCCTCCGGGGTTCCCCGGACCCCTCCGGCCCGGACCCCTCCGGCCCGCCGGGCGTCATCGTCCCGAGCACGTTGGCCAGGATCCCCCAGCGATCGCAGACCGCCAGCACCTCGGGCAGCCGGGCCGGGTCGACCAGGGCGAGCATCCGCTCCTGGGACTCGGAGACCAGCACCTCCCAGGCCTCCATCGACGGCTCGCGCAGGGGCACGGCGTCCAGGTCGACCTCCATGCCCATCCCGGCCCGGGCCGCGACCTCGGCGACCGCGCAGCTGATGCCGGCGGCGCCGAGGTCCTGCAGCCCGCGCAGCAGCCCGCCATCGACCAGCTCGAGGCACGCCTCGATCAGCAGCTTCTCCTGGAACGGGTCGCCGACCTGGACGTTGGGGCGCTTGGCCTCGTCGCCCTCCTCGAAGCTGGCGGAGGCGAGCACGCTGGCGCCGCCGATCCCGTCCCGGCCGGTCTTGGCGCCCATCAGGACGGCCAGGTCGCCCGGCCGCCGCGCCCGGCCAGACAGCCGCCGCGCGGCCGGCATGAACCCCACCGTGAGGGCGTTCACCAGCGGGTTGCCGCCGTAGCAGGGGTCGAAGGCGACCTCGCCGCCGACGGTGGCGACCCCGACGCAGTTGCCGTAGTGGCCGATGCCGGCCACCACCCCCTCGAGCAGGCGGCGCTGCAGCGGGTCGGCGAGGTCGCCGAAGCGCAGCGAGTTCAGGCTGGCCGCCGGCCGGGCGCCCATGGCCAGGATGTCGCGGATGATGCCGCCCACCCCGGTGGCAGCCCCCTGGAACGGCTCCACGAACGACGGGTGGTTGTGGGACTCGATCTTGAACACCGCCGCCATGCCGTCGCCGACGTCGACCACCCCGGCGTTCTCGCCCGGCCCCTGGAGCACCCGCTGCCCCTCGGTCGGCAGGCCGCGCAGGTGGACCTTTGACGACTTGTAGGAGCAGTGCTCCGACCACATCACCGAGTACATCGCCAGCTCGGCCCGGTTGGGCTCCCGCCCGAGCACCGCCACGATGCGGTCGAGCTCCTCGTCGGTCAGCCCGAGCTGGCGGTGCAGGGCCGGAGGGGTTCGGCGCGTGACGCTAGACACGGGCGGCGGCCAGGACCGACTCGAACAGGGCGCGGCCGCCGGTCGGGCCGAGCAGCGGGTCGACGGCGTGCTCGGGGTGGGGCATGAGGCCGACGACATTGCCGGCCGGGTTGCACACCCCGGCGATGTCGGCCAGCGAACCGTTGGGGTTCTGCCCTTGGGCATAGCGGAACACCACCTGCCCGTCGGCGGCCAGCCGGGCCGGGTCGTCGTGCACGTAGCGCCCCTCGCCGTGCTTGACCGGGATGGTGAGCACCGCACCGGCCCGGCATGCCGAGGTCCAGGCGGTCGCGGTCGACTCGACCACCAGGTCGACCTGCCGGCAGACGAACCGCAGGCCGGCGTTGCGGAGCAGCGCGCCGGGGAGCAGGCCGGCCTCGCACAGGACCTGGAAGCCGTTGCAGATCCCGAGCACCGGGCCGCCGGCGCCGGCGAAGGAGGCCACCGCCGCCATCACCGGGGAGAAGCGGGCGATCGCACCGCAGCGGAGGTAGTCGCCGTAGGAGAAGCCGCCAGGCAACAGCACCGCGTCCACCCCGTGCAGGTCGGCGTCGCCGTGCCAGAGGAGGAGCGGCTCGGCGCCCATGTCGGCGACGGCGCCGAGGGCGTCGCGGTCGTCACACGACCCAGGGAAGGTCACCACCCCGACCCGCAACGCCACCTCCCCGAACGCCAGCCGACCCGGTCGGGAGGCTACCAGACCCGTCCGGCACCCGGACGCCTGCGGGCCCGCTGGTCAGGCGGCGGGCAGGCGATCGGACCAGGCCGGCCAGGTGGCCATCCCCCAGCGGTCGTCGGCGAAGTCGCGGTCGGTGACCGCGGCGCAGGCCAGCCGCGCCTCCGGGTCGACCCAGAGGAAGCAGCCACTGGCGCCGAAGTGGCCGAAGGCGGCCCCGGAGCGGCGGTCGCCCATCCAATGGGGCCGCTTGCGGTCGTGCAGCTCGAAGCCGAGCCCCCAGTCGCAGGGGTCGAAGCGGCCCACCCCCGGCACCAGCCCTGCAAGGCCCGGGAACTGCACGCTGGTCGCCTCGGCGAACAGTCCGGCGGCCACCAGCGGCGCCCCCCGGTCGAGCAGGCACCCGGCCAGCCTGACCAGGTCGTCGAGGGTGGAGACGGCCCCGGCGGCGGGGTCGGCCGCGACCCCGCGCCGGCTGCTCAGCCTGGTCGCCGCCATGCCGAGCGGTCCGAGCACGCTGCCGGCCAGCCAGGCCTCGAAGCTCGTGCCCGCCGCCGCGGCGACCGCATCCGCCAGCACCCGGAAGCCGAGGTTGGAGTAGATGCGGCGCTGCTCGGGTGGACGGTGGCCGCCGCTGGTCTCGAAGGGCAGCCCGGCGGCGTGGGCGAGCAGGTGGCGGACTGTCACGCCCTCCCCGGCCGCTGGCACCGGCTGGTCAAGGTCGAGGCGGCCGCCGTCGACGGCGGCAAGGGCGGCCATGGTCGTCAGCAGCTGGGTGACCGAGGCGACCCTGAACTCGTCGCTGCCGGTCACCCCGCCGAGGTAGGCAGCGTCGACCCCCGCGGCCGACACCACCGCAACGCCGCCCCGCTCGACCGGCCAGTCGAGCTCCAAGTTGATCGGGGCACCCCCCTGGCGCCCAGAGACCGGGGCACCCCTTCGGGGTTCCCCGGACCCCTCCGGCCCGAACCCCTCCGGGCTCACCGGTACCCCGCCTTCCGCAGCTCGTCGAGGGCGGTCGCGTCGTCACGGGCCAGCAGGGCGGCGGCGTCCGCGCAGCCCCGGTTGGGCTGGACGTCGCCGGTGAACAGCCGCTGGCACGCCTCCAGCTCGGCCTTGCGGGCGGCGAGCTCCTCGGCCGCGGTGGGCGGCCCGCCGTCGGCGACGTGGCTGCCCTCGTGGACCAGCAGCACGGTGATCCGCTCCGCTCGCCCGCCGAGCTGGAACTTGCCGTTGACCAGCACGGTCGGCGCGCCCGGCCCGAACACGGTGGTCGACTCGTTGATGCCCAGCTCGAACTCGGCGAACTGGACCACCGCCCTGCTCCGCTGCAGGGCGCTCCTCGCCCGCTCGACCGGAGCGGTGGAGCGCAGCCCGCAGAGCCGCTCGGCGGCCGCCTCCAGCAGCTCGACCTCCCCGGCGGCGCCGACCAGGGTGACGCCCGCCAGCCGGGGGCAGCCGGCCTGACGGCGCACCAGGCGCTGGCGGTTGACCGGGTCGAGCGCCGGTATCCGGTAGCTGCCCACGTCGTGGGCGAGGTGGCCCGCCGGCGGGGACCGCCTGCCGGCGGGCGGCAGCGGCTCCGGGGCCGCCCTGACCAGGGCGAGCGCCACCAGCAGCATGACGCCGGTGGTCACCAGGACGGCCAGCCAGAGCCACCAGGGCAGCCGCGGCCATGGCCGGGCCTTGAGGGCGGCCGCCTCGGCCTCGGTGAGCCGGCGGGGACGGCCGGTGGCGGGCAGCCATGGCGGCCGGAAGCGGGCGCGGGCCACGCGGGGCGTGGTCAGGACGGCAGGACGCGCACGGTGAACTCCTCGATGACCGGGTTGGCCAGCAGGGCCTCGGCCATGCGCCTGGCGGCCTCCTCACCGTCGCCGTCCTGGACCGTCAGCTCGACGTGCTTGCCGACGCGGACGTCGGAGACGCCCGCGAAGCCGAGCGCCGGCAGTGCCCGCTCGACCGCCTGGCCCTGGGGATCGAGGATCTCCCGCTTGAGCATCACGTCGACGGCCACCCGCGGCATCGAAGGCCACCTCCCGGTTCGAGCTTCCCTAAAGGAGTCCGCGCATTACCTAGACCACGGGATCCCTGATGGCGATCAGGTCGGCCGTCATGGTAATGCGCGGACTCCTTTAGGAGGCTAACACCCGACGTGACTAGCCCGCCGCCGCGGCGCGGTAGCTCCGGACAGGTCGGCAAGATCGCCCGAACGGGTGATACGGCGACCACTGACAGTGGTCGACGTCGTATCCATGACGTCCGACCGCCAGGCGATCGAGACCGACCTCGTCCGCGCCCACCTGCCGTTGACACAGCAGGCGGTGAACGAGCTGGTGCGCCGGCTGCCGGCCCACGTCCACCGCGACGACCTGCTGTCCGCGGCCATGCTGGGGCTCGCCCAGGCCGCCAGGACCTGGGATCCCGAGGGGGGCGCCAGCTTCGGGCGCCACGCCGCCACCCGCATCCGTGGCGCCCTCCTGGACGAGCTTCGCCAGTCGGACTGGGCGAGCCGCTCGGTGCGGGCGCGGGCCAGGCGCCTGCAGCAGGTCACCGACGAGCTGACCGCAAGCCACGGTCGCGCGCCCACCCGAGCAGAGCTCGCCGCCGAGCTCGGCACCGACGCTGGCGCCGTCCACAAGCTGGTGGAGGACGTCCACCGGGCGACCGTCCTCAACTACGAGTCGATCGTGGCCGACGGCGACGTCGACGACCTGTTGCCGAGCGGCGAGAACGGCCCCGACCAGCAGCTGGTCGACCGGGAGCGCCGCGCCTACCTGACCGACGCCGTGCTCACCCTGCCGGAGCGCCTGCGCGCGGTGGTCGTCGGCTATTTCTACGAGGAGCGTCCCATGCTGGAGATCGCCGCCGAGCTCGGGGTCACCGAGTCGCGGGTCTCCCAGTTGCGGGCCGAGGCGCTGATCCTGCTGCGCGACGGGCTCAACGCCCACCTCGACCCCGACACGCTGCCGCAGGAGTCGCGCAGCGACGGCCGGGTGGCCCGGCGCCGGGCCGCCTACCACGCGGCCATCGCCGCACGCTCCGACTACCGGGCCCGCCTGGACGCCGCGCCCCAGCCGCTGCTCGAGCGGGTGGCGCGAGCCCTGGCCGACGCCCCCACACCGGCCTGAAACCCACGTCAGGGCAACCGATTCGCCCATTCAGTATCTGCTGCGTAACATTTCGTCGGCTCCACTGCATCCACGCCGTCTTGCTCCCTTCCAGGCGGTATGCTCCGTTCGCCCAGCGTAGGAAGGGGTCGTAGAGGGTGATCGCGAAATGGGAATGACGGACCCGATGCTCGTCCGACGTTTGGCCCTCGACCTCCGCAACCTGGCCGACAAGACGCTGTCGTTTCGAGGCGCGGTCGAGGACTACCGGCACGACCTCGTGCGCACGATCGAGGACGACTGGTGTGACGACGCCGAGCTGATGGCCCTGCAGCGCCAGATCCTGGAGCTGTGGCAGGCCATGGACCGGGCCGAGATCAAGCTGCGCAGCGGCGCCAGCCGCATGTCGCCGCTGCTCTGGCTGGAGTAAGTCGCTCAGCTTCACGCTCCCCCTGCCGACCGAAGGGGATGCCCCACGGAGGAGCGGAGCGGAGGCCCGATGATCGTCGTAACCCGCCTGCACGGGTCCAGCATGGCCCTGAACTGCGACCTGATCGAGCGGGTCGAGGCCACCCCGGAAACCGTGCTGACCCTGGTCGACGGGAACCGGTACGTGATCCGCGAGAGCGTCGGCGAGATCGTCGACCGGGTGCGCACCTTCCGCGCCTCGGTGGTCATGCTGGCCGGCGTACTGGAGCGCGAGGCGGCCGGCCAACGGTCCCTGTACCTGGTCCCCGACCCGGAGCAGGACGCCTAGCGCCGGCTACGCCGGTAGCAGGTGCCGGTAGCTGGCAGGGTTCCGGCGCAGGAACTCGGCGAGGCCGAGTGGCGGGTGACCGGCGACGGCCGCGACGCTGTCGCTGACGACCTCCAGCTCGCCGGTGGCGATGGCGGCGTAGGTCGTTACCCAGCCGGCGACCTCCCAGTCGGGGGCGCCGTAGGAGGCGCGCGACGCGTAGGCCTCCTCGAGGGTCTCGGCCTGGTAGGTGACGGCCTGGCCGCTGACCCGGGTGAGCTCCTCGGCGGCCTGGTGCAGGGTGATCGCCGCCGGGCCGGTCAGGTCGTAGGTGCGCCCGTCGTGGCCGTCGGAGATCAGGACGGCGACGGCCACGTCGGCGATGTCGTCGCGGGCGACCGCGCCGACGCGCCCGTCGCCGGCCGGCCCGCGGATGACGCCGTCGCTCCCCACCAGGAGGGGGAAGTAGTCCTGGTAGAGGCTGTCGCGCAGGAACGTGTGGCGCAGGCCGCTCGCGCGGATGTGCTGTTCGGTGTGCCAGTGGTCGCGGGCGAAGGTGAAGGTGGCGTCGGGGGCGGCGGCGAGGAAGGAGGTGTAGACGATCCGCTCCACGCCGGCCGCGACGGCCGCGTCGACCGCGCCGGTGTGCAGCCGCACCCGGTCCGGCGCCTCCGACGCCGAGACCAGCAGCAGGGTGTCGGAGCCCTGGAGCGCGCGACGCATGGCCTCGCCGTCGTCGTAGGCCGCCCGCGCGGCTTCCGCCCCTGGCAGCTGCGGCGCCCGAGCCGGGTCGCGGACGACCAGGCGCTGCGCCACGCCCAGCTCGGCGAGGCGGCGCGCGACGCGTCCGCCCAGCCCTCCGGTGGCGCCGGTGATGGCGTGGCCGGCCATCAGTACAGGAACATCGGCTTGCCGTCGACCTGGCGGATCAGCGGACGGTAGGCCTTCTCGTCGTAGAGGGCGTCCACGTCGACCCGCTTGACCCCCTGCATGATCGTGTCGATCGGCACCCGGGTGTAGGTGCCGTTGCGCAGCACGACCATGCTGCCGGAGGCGTCCTGGTCGATCAGGTTGATGGCCATGTTGGCGTAGTTGACCGCCACCATCAGGTCGAGGGCGTCTGGCGCGCCCGAGCGCATCAGGTAGCCGACCTGCTGGTAGACGATGTCCTGGCCGGTCAGCCGCTTGAGCAG
>DASYRU010000211.1:0-2447 GCA_036004165.1 Actinomycetota bacterium | reverse complement strand
GGCGTACAGGCGGCGGGGGATGCGGCCGGCGCGGAAGGCGAGGCGCCCGGCCTCGACCGCCTTGCGCATGGCCTCGGCCATCAGGGCGGGCTCCTGGGCCCTGGTGACCGAGCTGGCCAGCAGCACCCCGTCGCAGCCGAGCTCCATGGCGATGGCGGCGTCGGAGGCGGTGCCGACGCCGGCGTCCAGGATCACCGGGACGCTCGCCTGCTCCACGATGATGCGGAGGTTGTAGGGGTTGCAGATGCCCATGCCGGAGCCGATCGGCGAGCCGAGCGGCATGACCGCGGCGCAGCCGAGCTCGGCCAGGTGGCGGGCCAGCACCGGGTCGTCGTTGCTGTAGGCCAGCACCGTGAAGCCGTCGTCCACCAGCGTCTCGGCGGCGTCGCGCAGCTCCACCGCGTCGGGCAGCAGCGTCCGGTCGTCGCCGATCACCTCGAGCTTGACCCAGTCGGTGGCGAACGCCTCCCTGGCCAGCCTGGCGGTGCGGACCGCGTCGCGGGCGGTGAAGCAGCCGGCGGTGTTGGGCAGCAGCCGGGAGCCCACCCGGCGGAGCACGTCCAGGACCGAGCCGCGCGCCTCCGGGCTGGTGCGGCGCAGCGCCACCGTGGCCAGATCGGCCCCAGCGGCGACCAGCGCCTGCTCCAGCGCCTCCAGGCTGCTGGCGCCCCCGGTGCCCATGATGAGCCGGGACGACAGCGGCTGGCCGGCGATGACGAAGGGGTCGTCCATTTGCTCTCAACCTCCCTGGGTCGCGCCCAGCACCTCGACCCGGTCGTGCTCGCAGAGGACGGTGGTGGCCCACGCCGCGCGGGGCAGCACCTCGCCGTTCAGGGCGACCGCGATACCGGGCCCACCGGGCGGGTGGCCGAGCCCGGCCAGCAGCCCGGCGACGGTCTCACCGGCCGCCGCTTCGGCCGCGTCGCCGTTGACGGTCACGGTCATGACACGCTCCTGGACGCCTGCTCCACGGCGCCGCCGGCGGCGAACCGCCCCGGCGAGAACGGGGCGATCACCTCGGGGGCCTTGCCGGTGGCGAGCAGCTCGGCCACGGAGGCGGCGGTGACGGGCGTCAGCAGGATGCCGTTGCGGTAGTGGCCGGTCGCCACCACCAGCCCGTCCTGGCCGGCCGGCCCGAGGAGGGGCGCGTTGTCGGGCGACCCGGGTCGCAGCCCGGCGACCGTCTCGACCAGCTCCAGCTCGGCCACGTCGGGCAGCAGCTCCAAGGCGGCGCGGAGCAGGTCGTGCACGGCGCCGGCGGTCACCCGGGTGTCGAAGCCCTGCTCCTCCACGGTCGCCCCCACCACCACCCTGCCGTCGGCCCGTGGCACCACGTAGACCTCCAGCCCGCGCAGGTTGCGCTGGCAGAGCGGCTCGGAGGCCGGTCCGCGCAGGTGCAGCAGCTGGCCCTTGACCGGCCGGACCCCCGGCAGCAGCCCGGGCGCCAGGCCGCGCAGCCCGCCGCTCCAGCAGCCGGCCGCCAGCACCACCGTCCCGCCGGCCAGCCGCTCCCCGCCGGCCAGCCGCACGCCAACGACCCGCTCGCCGTCGACCAGCAGCTCGGCCGCCCTGCCTGCCAGCAGGGCGACCCCGGCCCGCCGGCAGGCGGTCAGCAGGCCCTGGACGAGGGCGCGGTTGTCGACCTGATGGTCGCCGGCGGCCAGCACGCCGCCGCGGACGCCGGGGGCCAGCCCGGGCTCCAGCCGACGGCAGTCGCGGCTGCGGAGCCGCTCCACCTGGAGCCCGCAGCGGAGCTGGAAGCGGTAGAGGTCGTCGAGGGCGGCGTTGTCGTCGGCGTCCCTCGCCACCGTCAGGGTGCCGCAGCGGCGGTAGCCGATCCCGCGGCCGCTCGCCGCCTCCAGCTCGGCGGCGAACGCCGGCCAGCTCGCCGCGGCGTCCAGGTTGAGCCGCAGCAACGGCTGCTCGCCGTAGTGGACCTCGGTGACCGGGGCGAGCATGCCGGCCGCGGCCCAGGACGCACCCCGGCCAGGCGCCTGGTCGACCACGGTGACCGCGATCCCGGCCTGCGCCGCCCGCCAGGCGATCCCGAGGCCGATCACTCCGCCGCCGACCACCACGACGTCGGCGGCGCCATGCTGGGTCATCGCGTGGGCGCTCCTCCCTTCGCCGGCATTACCCGGTGCAGGTTCCAACGGTCGGCGGCCCCGCTAGCCGCCCTCTCAGCCCGGTGGCCCGGGCTCCCGTGTGTCCGTTCCAGCGTACTCTTCCCGGTCGGCCGCGGCGGCGATGGTGAAGGCATGCCACAGCTCGTGGTGGCCGAAGACCGCGGGCTCGGCGCCGCAGCTGCTAGGAGGGCGCTGAATAAGGCGTCTTTCCGGTGCGTTGGCCGGTTGACCGGTGGATGGTCCTGGCGAGCACTGCGGTGGTCGTTCTGCTGGTAGGTCCTGTTGCGGGTGGGATTGGAGTGGCCGGATGCTGGCGGGCGT
>DASYRU010000210.1:0-2621 GCA_036004165.1 Actinomycetota bacterium | reverse complement strand
GACCGCCCCGCCGGGTCCCGCCCGGCCGGAGGGTTGGGGCCGGCGGCCAGCGACTCCAGCCAGCCGGCGGCGCGGCGGTGCTTGCCGGCACGCTCCGCCCTGGGGATCTGGCCGTAGGCGACCTCGCGAACCAGCACGTGGCGGAAGCCGTACTCGCGCTCGCCGGCCATCGACGAGCGCCCGGCACGGTACAGGTATTCCTTGTCGCGCAGGCGTTCCAGGCAGGCCTCGACGCCGGCGCGCTGCCAGCCGCTGACCGCCGCCAGGGCGCCGACCCAGCCGATCCGGCCGAGCACGGCGGCGTCCTGCAGGGCGGCCTTCTCGTCGGCCGGCAGGGTGTCGAGCCGGGCGGCGATGATGGTATGCACGCTCTCCGGCAGGGGCAGCTCGCCTCCCTCCCGGCCGGCAGGGTCGCCGGCGGCGCCGGGGAGGGGCCGGCGGTCGCGGAGCATGCGCACGTACTCCTCGGCGAACAGCGGGTTGCCGCCGACCGCGGCCAGCAGCGCCGGGCCGACGCTCTCCGGCAGCCGGTGATGGGCCAGCAGCGCACTCAGCAGCCGGCCGGTGTCGGCCTCGGAGAGCGGCGGGAGCTCGACCACCGCGCCGGAGTTGGCCGCGCCCCAGTGCGGCCGCCGTCCCAGCAGCTCGGGCCGGGCGGTGGCGACCACCAGCAGGGGCGCCGGCTCCGTCCGGCCGCTGGCGGGCTCCAGCAGCTGGTCGAGGAAGTCGAGCAGGGCGTCGTCGGCCCAGTGCAGGTCCTCCAGCACCAGCACCAGCGGTCGTCTGGCGGCCAGGCCGTACAGGAAGCGCCGCCAGGCGGCGAAGGCCTCCTCCCGCCGTCCCGCCTGCACCGGCGCGTCGTCGCCGTCGCCCACCAGCCGGCGCAGGTGCCCGGTGACCCAGGCGCCGGCGGCCGGCTCGTCGGCCAGGGCGTGCTCGACCACCCTTGCCAGCCGGCGGTCCACCCGGTCGGCGGTGTCGGTCTCCAGGATGCCGGCCTCGGCCTTGACCACCTCGGCGAGCGCCCAGTAGGTGGTGACCCCTTCGCCGTAGGGGGGCGAGCGGCCC
Organism: Actinomycetota bacterium; assembly: GCA_036004165.1. GTDB lineage: Bacteria > Actinomycetota > CALGFH01 > CALGFH01 > CALGFH01 > CALGFH01. Next base: position 1,553 of record DASYRU010000210.1, on the reverse strand, counting down.
TGCCGCCAGGCCACCAGCTCGCGGTCGGCGTCCACCGCCCGGCCGAGCTCGGCCACCAGCCGGCTCTTGCCGATCCCAGGCGGGCCGAGCAGCTTCAGCAGCCGGGGCCGCCGCTCGTCGCGGGCGCGCCGGAACGACTCCAGCAGGATGCCGAGCTCGCGGTCGCGGCCCACCAGCGGCACCGGGCCGGCCGCCAGCGCGTCCAGCCCGGTCCGGTTGCGCGGCTCAAGGGCGCTCCAGACGGCGATCGGCCCCGCCCGCCCGGCCAGCGCCAGCAGGCTGGCCGGGCCGTAGGAGATGCTCCGCTCGGTCGCCCGGCCGGTGGTCTCGGAGACCAGCACCGTCCCGGCGGGGGCGGCCTGCTGCAGGCGGGCGCAGGTGGCGACCGGGTCGCCGACGACGCGAGCCCCGTCGGTGACCAGCGCCTCGCCGGTGGTCACCGCAACCCGCAGCTCCATGCCGTCACCGGCCAGCGCGTCGCGGATGGCAAGGGCGGCGCGGACGGCGCGCTCCGGGTCGTCCTCGCGGGTGTAGGGGACGCCGAACACCGCCATGGTGATCCCGCCGATGGCGTGTTCCACGGTGCCGCCGAAGCTGTCGACCTCGGCGCGGACCCGCTCCAGGTGGCGGTCGAGCATGGTGGAGACGTCCTCCGGGTCGCGCTCGACGCCGGCGCCGGCCGGCTCGTCGACCTCGGCGAACAGCACCGAGACGAGCTTGCGCTCGATGCTGCCGGCGGCGGCCGGCGGCGGCTGGCGGTGCTCGGCTGGCTGGCCGCCGTCCGGGTTGGCGCCGGCCGCCCTGGCGGGGGCGAGCAGCTCCAGTGCCGGGTCCTGGGCAAGGATCGCCTGCTCCAGCCGCTGGAGCCCGACGCTCGGCTCGATGCCGAGCTCGCCGACCAGCGTCCTGCGGGCGGCCCGGTAGGCGGCCAGCGCGTCGGCCTGCCTGCCGGAGCGGTACAGGGCGAGCATCAGCTGCCCGTGCAGGTGCTCGCGCAGCGGATGCAGGCGGACCAGCGCCTCCAGCTCGGCGACCAGCTCGTGGTGGCGGCCGAGGGCCAGCTCCGCCTCGATGCGGGTCTCGAGGGCGGCCACGTGCAGCTCGTCGACGCCGACCAGCTCGGGCCAGGCGATCCCGGTGGAGGCGGCCACGTCGGCCAGGGCGGGTCCGCGCCACAGCGCCAGCGCCTGGCGCAGCAGGTCGGCGGCCCGCACCGCGTCGCCACCCGTCAGCGCCCGCCGCGCCTGCCGGTCGAGGTCATGGAAGCGGTGCAGGTCGAGCCGCTCCGGGTCGATCCTGAGCAGGTAACCGGGGTCGCGGGTGAGCAGCATCCGCGGCGTCGTCCCGCCGCCGTCGATCACCTTGCGCAGCGCCGCCACGTGGTTCTGCAGCGACTGCCTGACGGTCGGCGGCGGCTCCTCGCCCCAGACGGCCTCGATCAGCTCGTTGGTGGACACCACCTGGTTGGCGTGCAGCAGCAGCTTGGCCAGCAGCATGCGGTGCTTGATGCTGCCGAGCCGCAGCGGCCGGTCGTGCTGGCGCGCCTCGAGTGG
>DASYRU010000209.1:0-1587 GCA_036004165.1 Actinomycetota bacterium | reverse complement strand
AGCTCGATCAGCCCGGCCTGGTAGAGGTCGACCAGCCGGCGGCGCTCGGCCTGGGCGGCCTCGGCCCTGCGTTCCAGGCGGGCGAGCTGGGCGGCGAGCAGCTCGTCGTTGGGTGTCGGCGCTCGGGTGGCGACCGCGCGTTCGCCGGCCAGCAGCACCTCGGGACGCAGCAGCGCCTGGCGCACCTGGTCGAAGACGAAGCCATCCAGCGCGTCGGAGCGAATGTTGCGCTCGGTGCAGCGGTGCTGCTCACCCCCGGCCCGCAGCGGGTCGTGGTTGCGGCAGTAGTAGTAGCGGTGGCGGGTCCCGTTACGGCCGCGCATCTTGTGGCAGTTGACGCCAACGCCACAGGCGCCGCACTTCAGCAGCCCACGCAGCAGCCACTGGCCCGGCTCGGCCCGGCGTGGGCTCCACTTGGAGTTATCCCGGCTCACCCGCCCGGCGGCCTCGAAGAGGTCATCGGCGACGATCGCCGGCACGGCGATCTCGATCCATTCCTCCCGTGGCCGCGGCACCTGCCGCGGGCGGCGCCCGGGACGGGGATCGGGCACTGACTCGGTCTCGTTGTAGTACACCCGTCCGATGTAGGCCTGGTTGCGCAGCAGCCGCCCGAGGGTGGAGACGCCCCAGACGGCCTTGCCGGTCGGTGAGGGGACGCCATCGGCGTTCAGGCGTCGGGTGATCTGCCGCATGGAGTGGCCGGCGGCGACGTAGTCGTCGAAGATGCGCCGCACCACCGCCGCCTCCGGCTCGAAGACCTCCAGGCGGGCGGGTCCGGCGGCGCTGCGGGGGATGCGCCGGTAACCATAGGGCGGCTTCCAGGCGATGACCTCGCCGGAGCGGGAGCGCCACAGCTTGCCGCGTCGGTAGCGCTCAGCGATCTTGGCCCGCTCATACTCGGCGATCACGCCCTGGACCTGGGTGAGTAGGCGGGCCTGGGGGTCGTCGTCGATGGCGGGCGCGTCGGCGAACCGCACCGCCACCCCGTGACGGGCCAGCTCGTCCAGCACGATCACCTGGTAGGCGTAGACCCGGGCCAGCCGGTCGGGTGACAGGCACCAGACGGCGTCCAGCAGCCCGGCCTCGGCCGCGTCCCGCAGCGCGTCCAGCCCGGGGCGGTCAAGGCGCGCGCCGGAGTGGCCGTCGTCGCAGAACTCGGCGACCAGCCCGTCGCCCTCGGCGGCCACCCGCTGCCGCAGCACAGCAAGCTGGGAGCCGATGGTGCCGCGGGCTTCCTGGGCCTCGGTGGAGACCCGGGTGTAGATGGCCGCTCTCATCGGTGCGCCTCCTTGGCGATGGCACTGGCACCGCCAGCGGCCAGGATGAGCTCGTAGCCCGCGGCCAGCGCCTCCAGGCGGGGATCGGTGTGGGGTGTCCAGCGCGGCCGCCGGGCGCCCACCAGGCTGGCGGCAAACACCGGCTCAGTGGCCGGCCAGGCGATCAGCCCAGCCAGCCCACGGCGCTCGAAGCGTGCCGCGGCGAGGATGAGCGTCCCACCGCCGGCGACAGCGACCTCCCGCAGCCCCTCGTAGTCGGCCTGGGCCGCCTCGCCGATCGGCCAGAACGCCCTCATCGGCGGCGTGCCCG
>DASYRU010000208.1:0-2664 GCA_036004165.1 Actinomycetota bacterium | reverse complement strand
CGCTGCTGGTCGTCAACCAGCAGAAGGGCCTGTGGAAGGTGAAGAACGCGGGCCTGCGGCCGCTCTGGGCCGAGGCCGGCCGGCTCGCCGGCGACTTCGAGCGGGTCACCTGGGAGCACGTGCCGCGCGAGCGCAACCGGCACGCCGACGCGCTCGCCAACCGGGCGATGGACGCCCAGGGCCGGGTCGAGGGTCCGATGCAGGGGACGCTCGGCCAGGCGTAAGGCCGCTGCGGCCTGCTGCGGCACGACAACTAGTGGGGTTCCCGGTCCGGGGGCTGAGGGGTGCGGTCGGGGACCTCCGCCGCGCCCCAGGTCACCCTGGTGGACTCGGCCTGGCGGGAGGTGCCGTCGACGATCACCACCCGGCCGCGGCGCAGCCGGCGCGCGGCAAGGCGGGGGGCAAGGCGCCGGGCCAGCGCCCTGGTGGGCGGCAGGAGCAGCAGCACGCCGACCACATCGGTGAGGAACCCCGGGGTGAGCAGCAGCGCCCCGGCCAGCAGGATCATGGCGCCGTCGGCGACCTCGACGGTGGGCATCCGTCCCTCCGCCACCGCGAGCTGGAAACGACGCCAGGCCGCAAGCCCCTCCCGCTTGGCCAGCCAGGCACCAGCCACGCTGACCCCGAGCAGCAGCAGCAGGGTCGGGAGCAGCCCGATGGTGTTGCCGACGCCGATGAGCACCGCCAGCTCGGCCAGCGGGACGAGGATGAACGCGAGGACCAGGATCGGGACCATGACTCCAGTATGCCGCTGCCGCCGCCGCTTTGCGGTGCTGGGCGGGCGGCTCGCCGGCTGGCATACTTGCCTGGCGGGGGAGTCGGCCGGGCGGTCGCGGTCCCGGTTTCGCCGGGACCGAGGAAAGTCCGGCCTCCGCAGGGCAGGGTGCTGGCTAACGGCCAGTCGGGGCAACCCGCAGGACAGTGCCACAGAAAGCAAACCGCCGCCGCGTCGCCGGGCCCGTACGGACCGGCGAGGACGGCGGTAAGGGTGAAAGGGTGCGGTAAGAGCGCACCAGCGGCCGGGTGACCGGTCGGCTCGGTAAACCCCACCCGGAGCAAGGTCGAGTAGGGGACGCATCGGCCGCGGCGACGCGGTCGTGGAGGCTGGCCCGGTCGAGTTCCCTGGTGGACCGCACGAGGCCGGCGGCGACGCCGGCCCCAGATGGATGGCCGCCACCTCGGGGGACCCCGGGGTACAGAAGCCGGCTTACAGGCCGACTCCCCCCGCACTACCGGCCTGACCTGCGCGTTGGTGCCGTCGCCGTCTCGCGGGCGCACATAGAGGTTGTCCCGGTCCCCGTAGAAGTTGAGGTGGCGGTCCCCGCCTGATGCCTGCCGTGTGGTAGGTGTCGGGCAACCGCCAAGAAGCTCGACCGGGAGGGGACCGCCGTGCCGAAGGATACCCACACCACCGCTACCACCGACCGTGCGCCGCTGGAGCTGCCCGAGCAGGTGACGCTCGCGGTTACCGAGCTAGCCGGCGCTGCCCGCGAGGGCCTACTGGCCCTGGCCGTGGGGACCGGCTTGCAGGTGCTGCAAGCCATGCTGGCCGAAGACGTCGCCCGGCTGGTCGGCCCCAGGGGCCGCCACAACCCCAACCGGGCGGCGGTGCGGCACGGCAGCGAACCCGGCCAGGTGACCCTTGGCGGCCGCCGGGTGCGAGTACGCCGGCCCCGGATCCGCACTGCTGATGGCACCCAGGAGCTGCCCGTGCCCGCCTACCAGGCGTTCGCCTCCACCGACCTGCTGGGCCAGCTCGCGCTGGAACGCATGCTCGCCAAGCTGTCCTGTCGCCGCTACCCGGCCGGGCTGGAGCCGATCGGCACCAGCGTCCAGCAGGCTGCAGCTGGCATCTCGAAGTCGGCGATCTCACGCCGGTTCGTGGCCCGGACCGAGCATGCCTTGGCCGAGCTGCTCGCCGCGGACCTGTCGGCCCTGGACCTGGTCGCGCTGCTGGTCGACGGTGTCCGGGTGGCCGAGCACTGCTGCGTGGTCGCGCTCGGCATCACCATCGACGGCACCAAGATCCCGCTGGCCCTGGCCGAGGGCGCCACCGAGAACACCACCGTGGTCACCGGCCTGCTGGCTGGGCTGCGGGAGCGCGGGCTGGAGGCCACCCGCCCGATCCTGGTGGTGATCGACGGTGCCAAGGCGCTACGCCGCGCGGTCACCGACGTGTTCGACCACCCCGTCATCCAACGCTGCCAGCTGCACAAGCTCCGCAACGTCACCGACCGGTTGCCCGATGCCCTGGCCTCCACCGTCGCCAAGCGCATGCGGGTCGCCTACCACCTCGCCGACCCGCTGCTGGCCGAGGCCGAGCTCCAAGCGCTCGCCCGCTCGCTGGACCGCTCCCACCCGGGTGCCGCCGCGTCCTTGCGGGAGGGCCTGGCCGAGACCCTCACGATCGCCAGGCTGGGCGTGCCACCCACCTTGGCTCGAACGTTGCGGTCTACCAACTCGATCGAGTCGATGATCGAGATCTGCCGCGATCACGCCGCCAACGTCAAGCGATGGCAGGACGGGCAGATGGTGCTGCGGTGGGTCGCCGCCGGCATGGGTGAGGCGGCCAAGCAGTTCCGCCGGGTCAACGGCCACCTGCACCTGCCCGCGCTGCGCGCCGCACTGGACCAGACCATCCCAGCCGATGTCACACCCACCAAG
>DASYRU010000207.1:0-3556 GCA_036004165.1 Actinomycetota bacterium | reverse complement strand
TCCGGATGTGCTGCTCGGCGATGTCGGCCTCGGTGCAGTGGGTGGCGATGCGGGCCACCCGCGCGCCCCGCTCGTACATCTCGCGCAGGTCGTCGGCCACCCCGATGCCGGGCAGCAGCAGCACGGCGATGCGGGCGCCGCCGACGGCCGCGGCGGCCGCGGCGACCAACTCGCGGTCGTCGGTGCCGGAGAAGCCGTAGTTGAACGACGAGCCGCCGAGCCCATCGCCGTGGCTGACCTCGATGACGGGTACGCCGGCCGCGTCGAGGCCGCCGGCGATCTCGGCGACCTGCTGGGTGGTGTACTGGTGCGACAGCGCGTGCGAGCCGTCGCGCAGGGTGGAGTCGGTCAGGCGGAAGGCGCTCATACTCCTGCTCCTGCTCTGGCCTCGGCCAGGGCGGTGCCGACCCGCACCGCCGCCGCCGTCATGATGTCGAGGTTGCCGGCGAAGGGCGGCAGGTAGTCGCCGGCGCCTTCGACCTCCAGCAGCACCGCGACCCGGGCCGGCACCGGCCCGCCGGGGGTGGCGTAGGGTCCCTGCTCGAACACCGGCGGGCTCTTCAGCCGGTAGCCGGGGACGTACTCCGCCACCCGCGCGACCATCCGCTCGACCGCGGCGGCGACGGCCGCCTCGTCGTAGCCGTCCGGCAGCGCGCAGAACACCGTGTTGCGCATCAGGATCGGCGGCTCGGCGGGGTTGAGCACGATGATCGCCTTGCCGTGCGCGGCCCCGCCGACCTCCTGGAGGCAGCCGGCGGTGGTGGCGGTGAACTCGTCGATGTTCTGGCGGGTGCCGGGCCCGGCGGAGCGGGAGGCGACCGTGGAGACGATCTCCGCGTAGGGCACCGCGCAGACCGCCGCGACCGCCGCCACGATCGGGGTGGTCGCCTGGCCGCCGCAGGTGATCATGTTGAGGTTGGCGGCGTCCAGGTGCTGCTGCAGGTTGACGGTCGGGACCACCGGCGGGCCGAGCCGCGCCGGGGTCAGGTCGACCGCGGTGATGCCCGCCTCGCGCAGCCGCGGCGCGTGCCGCAGAGCCACCTTGGCGCTGGTCGCCTCGAACGCCAGGTCGATCTCGTCGGCGTGGTCCTCCACCCAGTCGATCCCCCCGGCGGTCGCCTCGACCCCCTGCGCCCGCGCGCGGGCGAGCCCGTCGCTGGCTGGGTCGATGCCGACCAGGGCGCGCAGCTGCAGCTCGGGCGCCTGCAGCAGCTTGCGCATCAGGTCGGTGCCGATGTTCCCCGACCCGATCACGACACATGACAGCGCCACCGCTCAGCTCCCTCCTCGGACCGCGACCACGCTCACCGGACCGAGCCGGTCGAACTCGGCCCGGAACACGTCGCCGGCGGCCAGCGGCACGGCGGCGTGCAGCGCGCCGGTCATGACCAGATGCCCCGCCTGCAGGGTGACCCCGAACGGGTGCAGGGTGTTGGCCAGCCAGGCGACCGCCGCCAGCGGGTCGCCGAGGGCGGCAGCGCCCGCGCCGGTGGCGACCAGCTCGCCGTTGCGGGTGAAGACCACGCCGACCAGGCGCGGGTCGAGCTCCTCGATCGGCACCAGCCGGCTGGAGACCGCGATCGCGGCGCTGGAGGCGAGGTCGGCGATGGTGTCGGCCAGGCGGATGCGCCAGTCCTGCACGCGCGAGTCGACGATCTCGATCGCCGCCACGGCGCCGGCCGCGGCTCGCCGGGCATCCAGCGCCGTGCAGTGCGGTCCCGACAGCGGCGCGCGCAGCACGACCGCGATCTCGGCCTCGACCCTCGGCTGGATCAGCCGGTCCAGGTCGACCTGGACGCCGTCGCCTCCGACGCCGCCGGCCAGCACGGGCCCGTAGTCCGGCTGGTCGACGCCGAGCAGCTCCTGCATGGGACGGCTGGTCAGGCCCAGCTTGTAGCCGACCACCTCGCCCTCCCCGTCGGCCTGCAGCAGCTCGACCAGGCGCCGCTGGATCGCGTAGGCGTCGGCGGCGGTCATCGCCGGGTGGGCGTCGGTCAGCGGCGGGACGGCCACGCGGTCGCGCCGCGCCCGGTGCAACGCCAGGGCGAGGGTCTCCACGTTGGGGGCGGTCACGAGGCACCCCGAACGCGGCGGGCCGGCCGGTAGCCGAGCCGGGCGGAGATCGCCTCGCCGGCGTTGACCACCGACGCGCGGAAGAAGCCGCGCAGCGAATCGCCGTTGACCCGCATGGTCGGCCCGGCGGCGCTGACCGCGGCGATCACCTCCCCGCGGGCGTTGCGGATCGGCGCGGCGACGCTGGCGACGCCGACCTCGCTCTCGCCCAGGTTCTCCGCCCACCCGCGGGTCTGGACCCGCGCCAGCTCCTCGAGCAGCTGGCGCTGCCCGGTGATGGTCGCGGGGGTCCTTGGCTCCAGCCGCCACCCCTTCAGCAGGACCTCCAGCCGCTCCTCCGGCAGGAAGGCGAGCAGCAGCTTGCCGGTGCTGGTGCAGTGCGCCGGCATGCGGTGCCCGATCCTGCCGAACAGGCGCAGGGTGTGCGGGCTCTCCAGGCGCTCGACGTAGACCACCTCACGCCCGTCCAGCACCGCGATCTGGACCGTCTCGTTGGTGGTGTTGCGCAGCTCCTCGATCACGGTGGTGGCGGCGTCGTGGAGGACCCGGTGCATCGACACCCGCGCGCCCAGCTCGTACACCACCAGGCCGAGCCGGTAGGTGCCGGCCACCGGGTCGTGCTCCAGCAGCCGCTCGCCGGTCAGGGTCGCCAGCAGCCGGTGGACGGTGGACTTGCCGAGACCGAGACGCCGCGCCAGCTCGCTCACGCCCAGCTCCCCCTCGGCCGACCCGAACTCCTTGAGCAGCCGCGCGGCGTTCTGCACCGACGACAGCCGGGAACCGTCGCGACCGCCCTGCTCGCTCACCGGTCTTCCCCGGTGGCGGCCGGGCCGCGCAGCGCCCGCAGCAGGGCGGCGCGCAACGCCTCTGGCTGGGGCGGGGACGCGGAGGCGGCCTCGGCGACGCCCTGGTCGTCGGGGGCGATGGCGCGGGCGAGCAGCGCCTGGGCGCGGACCAGCCCGGCGGCCGCCGCCCCGGCCAGCTCGTCGACCAGCTCCTGGCGGCCCGGTGCGTGCCCTCGGATCGCCTCCAGGTCGCGCGCGGCGGCGGCGTGCGCGCTGGCCAGCCCGGTGCCGGCGTGGGTGGCGTGATGCGGGGTCAGCTGCGAGCCGGGCTCCACCACCAGGTGGTACAGGTAGGTGCGGACCCCGAGGACGCGGCGGACCTCCTCCGGCGCCGGGCCGGCCGACTCGGCCACCAGCCCGAGCACCGGCAGCACCACCGGGTCGAAGAACCTGAGGTCCCAGGCCATCCCGTCGGCCTGCCCGGCCATCTCGACCTCCTGCCCGACCGGCGCGGGGAAGCGTTCCTCGGTCGCCAGCACGTGCAGGTTGCGGGCGCCGGCCGCGGCCACGGTGAGCCGGCGGGCCCGCAGCAGCGGCAGCCGGGCCTGCTCGGCCGGGGGCAGCAGCCGCGCCTGGGCGAGGTAGGCATGGTGGACGGCGGCGACGAACTCCGCCATCGCGTCGCGCATCCGCTCGGG
>DASYRU010000206.1:0-2299 GCA_036004165.1 Actinomycetota bacterium | reverse complement strand
CCGCTGGGTGTCCTCCTGCAGCGAGGCGATGCCGAAGTCGGCCAGCTTGGCCCGGCCGCCCGGCGGCACCATCACGTTGCCCGGCTTGACGTCGTGGTGGACGATGCCGGCGCGGTGGGCCGCCTCCAGCGCGTCCAGCAGGTCGAGGCCGACCCGCGCCGCCGCCGACGGCGACAACGGCCCCCCGGTCCCCACCAGGTCGCGCAGGCTGGACGCCTCGACCAGCTCCATCACCAGGAACAGGCGGCCGTCGGCCTCGACGACGTCGTGGAGGGTGACGGCGCTGGGATGGTTGAGCCGGGCCGCCGCCCTGGCCTCCCGCAGGGCCCGGTCGCGGGCCGCCGCCCGCTCGGCCCCCGGCGGGCCGTCGGGCAGCGCCACCTCCTTGACCGCCACCGCCCGGCCGAGCAGCACGTCCTCGGCCCGCCAGACCACCCCCATGCCGCCCCGGCCGAGAACCGCCCCGAGGGCGTAGCGGTCGGCGACCAGCCGCCGTTCGACGCTCGCTGCCATTCCGCGCCGAAGTATGCCAGGTTGCCGGCATGCCACGACGACCCGCGCTGTCGACGGCGGAGGCGCAGGCGTTGGCCGCGCTGCTCCGCAGGGAGGTCCGCGGCGAGGTCCGCTTCGACGCCGGCAGCCGCGCCCTGTACGCCACCGACGCCTCCAACTACCGGCAGGTCCCGATCGGGGTGGTCTTCCCGGCCGACGCCGACGACGTCGAGGCGGCGGTGGCCGCCTGCCGCCGCTTCGGGGCCCCGCTGCTGGGCAGGGGGGCCGGCACCAGCCTGGCGGGGCAGGCCTGCAACCAGGCGGTGGTGCTGGACACCTCAAGGCACATGGACCGCACCCTGGAGCTGGACCCCGACCGCCGGCTGGCCAGGGTGCAGCCAGGGGTGGTGCTCGACCGGCTGCGGGAGGCGGCAGAGGCCCACCGGCTGACCTTCGGGCCCGATCCCGCCACCCACAGCCACTGCACCATCGGCGGGATGGCCGGCAACAACGCCTGCGGCGTGCACGGGCTGATGAACGGCAAGACCGTCGACAACGTCCTCGAGCTGGAGGTGCTGACCTACGACGGCCTGCGGATGCGGGTCGGCGCGACCGGGGAGGAGCGGCTGGCGCGGATCGTGGAGGGCGGCGGCAGGCGCGGCGCCATCTACCAGGGGCTGGCCGAGCTGCGCGACCGTCACGCCGAGCGCATCCGCGCCCGCTACCCGCGCATTCCGCGCCGCGTGTCCGGCTACAACCTGGACGAGCTGCTGCCGGAGCGCGGCTTCGACGTCGCCAGGGCGCTGGTCGGCACCGAGAGCACATGTGTCTTCATCCTCGAAGTGACTTGTCGACTTATCGATAGCCCTCGGTCGCGGGTCCTGCTGGTCCTGGGCTACCCGGACGTCTACCGGGCCGCGGACGCCGCCCCGGCGGTGCTGGAGCACCGGCCGATCGGGCTGGAGGCGATCGACGACCGGCTGGTCGCCGACCTGCGCGCCGCCCGCCTGCACCACCGCGAGCTCGACCTGCTCCCGGAGGGTGCCGGGTGGCTGCTGGTGGAGCTCGGCGCGGATGAGCCGGGGGAGGCGGCGGAGGCGGCCGCCCGGCTGCAGGCCGCCCTCGGCGCCGGCCGCCGGGGCGGGCCGAGCGCCCGGCGGTTCGAGGACCCTGCCGACCAGGCCCGCCTCTGGCAGCTCCGCGAATCGGCCCTCGGCGCCACCGCCAGGGTGCCCGGCCGGCCACCCAACCACGAGGGCTGGGAGGACTCCGCGGTCGCCCCGGAGCGGGCCGGCGCCTACCTGCGCGACCTGCGCGGGCTGCTGGACCGCCACGGCTACGGCGGCGCCTTCTACGGCCACCTCGGCCAGGGCTGCATGCACACCCGCAACGACTTCGACCTGACCTCGGCCGCCGGCGTCGCCCGCTTCCGCGCCTACCTGCAGGAGGCGGCCGACCTGGTGGTCGCCTACGGCGGCTCGCTCTCCGGCGAGCACGGTGACGGCCAGGCGAGGGCCGAGCTGCTCCCCAGGATGTTCGGCCACGAGCTGGTCGGCGCCTTCGCCGGCTTCAAGGCGCTGTTCGACCCGGACGGCCGCATGAACCCGGGCAAGGTCGTCGACCCCGACCGCCTCGACGAGCACCTGCGCCCGGCCGGCGGGAGCGCGCCGGCGCCGCGCACCCACTTCGCCTTCGCCGAGGAGGGCGGCTGGCAGGGCGCCATGCTCCGCTGCGTCGGGGTCGGCAAGTGCCGCCAGACCACCACCGGGATCATGTGCCCGAGCTGGATGGTCACCGGGGAGGAGGC
>DASYRU010000205.1:0-1715 GCA_036004165.1 Actinomycetota bacterium | reverse complement strand
CCGACGGGCACGTGACGGTGGCGCGCGAGGACCCGGACGCCTGCGCCGAGTGCGGCTCCGGCGAGCTCAGCCAGGACGAGGACGTGCTCGACACCTGGTTCTCCAGCGGCCTGTGGCCGCTGTCGACCCTCGGCTGGCCGGAGCAGACCGAGGACCTGACGGCGTTCTACCCGACCTCGGTGCTGGTCACCGGCTACGACATCATCTTCTTCTGGGTGGCCAGGATGCTGATGTTCGGCTGCCACTTCCAGCCGCCGACGCCCTTCGACGTGGTCGCCATCCACGGGATGGTCCGCGACGCCCAGGGCAAGAAGATGTCAAAGTCGTTCGGCAACGTGATCGACCCGATCGAGCTGATGGACCGCTACGGCACCGACGCCCTGCGGTTCGCGCTGATCCGCGGCGCCAACCCCGGCGGCGACGTGCCGCTGGCCGAGGAGTGGGTCGAGGGCGCCCGCAACTTCGCCAACAAGCTGTGGAACCTGGGCCGGTTCGTCCTGGGGACCCGATCGACCGGGGGGGCAACAAGCGCCCCGTCCGACCGGGGCACCCCTCCGGGGTTCCCCGGACCCCTGGTGACAGACCCCACCAGGGCAGCGAGGGCCTTGCCGGATCTCCCGGACCCGCCCAGTCCCGCGCTCGCGGACCGCTGGCTGCTCAGCCGGCTGGAACGCACCAGGGCCGCGGTGACCGCGGCGTACGACGCCTACGACCCGGCCGAGGCCGCCCGGCTGCTGCACGCCTTCGCCTGGACCGAGCTGGCCGACTGGGCGGTGGAGCTGGCCAAGCCGCGGCTCGCCGCCGGCGGCGAGGACGCCGAGCGGGCCGGCGCCGTCCTCGCCTACGCCCTCGACGTGACCGTCCGGCTGCTCCACCCGATCATGCCGTTCGTCACCGAGGAGCTCGGCCGGGCCCTGAGCGGCGCCGAGACGATCACGGTCGGTCCCTGGCCGGCCGAGCGGCCCGGCGACGTCGACCGGGACGCGGAGGCCGGCATGGCCGACCTGCAGGAGGCGATCGCCGCCGTGCGCCGGTTCCGCGCCGAGCACCGGGTGCCGCCGGCGGCCCGACCGCGCCTGACCCTGGTCCCCACCGGCGGCCGCCAGGCCAGCCTGTTCCGGGCGGAGGCCGAGAGCATCCGCCGCCTCGCCCGCCTCGACGAGGTGGAGGTGGAGGAGGCGGTCGCCCAGCCCCCGGCCGACCGGGCTGCGAAGCTGCTCACCGCCGGGGCGGAGCTGTACCTGCCGCTCGAGGGGCTGCTCGACCTCGACGAGGAGCGGGCGCGGCTGGACCGCGAGCTGGCCGGCCTCGACGCCGAGCGGGCAAGGGCAGCGGCCAAGCTGGCCAACCAGGCCTTCATCGAGAAGGCGCCGCCCGCGGTGGTCGAGCGGGCCCGCGACCGCCTCGCCGAGGTCGAGGCGGCGCTGGCCAAGGTCCGCGCCCAGCGGGCCGAGCTCGGCGCCGACGCGTCCGTCTGACGGGGCGGGACGATGCCTGGCATGCCGGAGCGCCCGTCGCTGGAGGGGCTGGAGGCCAGCTGGGGCGCCCGCTGGGAGGCCGACGGGGTCTACCGGTTCGACCCGACCCGGCCGCGGGAGGAGGTCTACGCGATCGACACCCCGCCGCCGACGGTCAGCGGCAGCCTCCACCTCGGCAGCGTCTTCTCCTACACCCACACCGACCTGCTCGCCCGCTTCCGGCGCATGCGCGGCCGC
>DASYRU010000204.1:0-3535 GCA_036004165.1 Actinomycetota bacterium | reverse complement strand
GGCGCGCAGCTTGTAGCGCTGGATCTTCCCGGTGGTGGTCTTGGGCAGCTCCTCGGCGTACTCCACCAGGTGCGGGTACTCGTAGCGCTGCAGCCGCTGCTTGCACCACTCCTGCAGCTCGGGGGTGAGGCGCTGCGGGTCGGCCTGGCTGGTCACCACCACCGCCTTGATCCTGGTCAGCCCCTGCACCAGGACCTGGACGACGGCGCACTCGTAGACCGCCGGGTGCTCGCCGAGGACCTGCTCCATCTCGACCGGGGAGACCCAGTTGCCGCCCACCTTGAGCATGTCGTCGGCGCGGCCCTGGTGCCACCAGAAGCCGTCGGCGTCCTGCCGGTAGCGGTCGCCGGTGTAGACCCAGTCCCCCAGGACCGTCTGCTTGGTCTTCTCGTGCTGGCGCCAATAGAGGGCCAGCGCGCTGTCGCCGCGGACGTAGAGGTTGCCGGTCTCGCCCGGCGAGGTGCTGTCCAGCTCCTCGTCCAGCAGCTTCAGGTCGTAGCCGGGGACGGGCCTGCCGCTGGAGCCGGGCCGCACCTCCTCGGCGGTGTTGGAGCAGAAGATGTGCAGCATCTCGGTCGACCCGACGCCGTCCAGGATGGTCAGGCCGTAGGTGTCCCGCCAGCGCCGCCAGATCTCCGCCGGCAGCGACTCGGCGGCGGAGATGCACAGCCGCACCGAGGACAAGTCGCGGCCGGCGGCGCCCTGGGCGGCCAGCAGGGCGTTGTACAGCGTCGGCACCGAGAAGAACAGCGTCGGCCGGAACCGCTCGACCGCCTCGAAGACCCGGTCGGGCGTGGGGCGGCCGCGCAGCTGCACCGCGGTGGCGCCCACCCAGAACGGGAACGACAGGCTGTTGCCGAACCCGTAGGCGTGGAACAGCTTGGTGGTGGACAGGCAGACGTCGTCCTCGCGGATGCCGAGCACCCGGGTGGCGTAGGTCTGGCAGGTGTAGGGGAGGTCGTGCTGCAGGTGCACGACCCCCTTCGGCCGGCCGGTGGAGCCGGAGCTGTAGAGCCAGAAGGCGGCGTCGTCGCGGTGGCTGTTGGCCGGGGCCAGCTCGCCGGCGTGCCCGGCGAGCAGCTCGCCGAAGTCCCTGGCGCCCTCGGCGGCGCCGCCGGCCACCAGCAGCTCGACCGGCTGGTCGTGCCCGGCCAGCGCCTCGCGGACCTTGTCGAGCAGCTCCAGGTCGACGATCACCGCCCGCGCGTCGCTGTCGGCCAGCAGGTAGCGGTAGTCGTCCGGCTTGAACAGCGGGTTGAGCGGGACGGGGACGATCCCGGCGCGGACGGCCCCGAGGAACGCCGCCGGGAACGCCGGGCCGTCGTCAAGCACCAGCAGGACGCGCTGCTCGCGCTGGATGCCGAGGGCGCGCATCGCCCGCCCGGCGGCGCAGGCGTCCTTGAACAGCTGCTGGTAGGTGATCTGGTGGTCGGCGCCGAGGAGCGCGACCTTGGCGCCCCGCCCGGCCTCCAGGTTGCGGTCGAGCAGGGTGCTGAGGTTGTAGCGGTCCGGCAGGGTGGGAACCGTCTGCGTGGGCACCGTCGGGACTGTCATCTTCGCCTCACCCCTGGGAGTCAGTGCCTGACGACCAGCGACTTGGTCTCCTGGTAGTAGTCGAGCGCCTCGATGCCGTGCTCCTTGCCGTAGCCGCTCTGTTTGACCCCGCCGAACGGCAGCTCGTCGTAGACCTTGTTGATGGTGTTGACCCAGGTGTAGCCGGCTTCCAACCGCTCGGCGGCCAGCGACGCCCGGTGCAGGTCGCGGGTCCAGATCGACGAGCCGAGCCCGTACGGCGAGGCGTTGGCGCGCTCGATCGCCTCGTCCAGGTCGGCCACCCGCCAGATCGGCAGCGCCGGGCCGAAGGTCTCCTCGGTCGCCACCCGCGCGTCCCTCGGCGGCTCCAGCAGCAGGGTGGGCTGGTAGAACCAGCCGCGGTCGTAGGGCTCCCCCGGCGGCCTGGCGGCGCCGTGCAGGACCTTGGCGCCGCGGTCGACCGCGTCGGCGACCTGCTCCTCGATCAGCGCGCGCTGCCGCTGCGTGTGCAGCGGGCCCATCAGGACCCGCTCGGCGGTCCCCGGGCCGACGCGGAGCCGGGCAGCCTTGCCGACCAGCCCCTCGATCACCTCGTCGGCGACCCGCTCGAAGACGAACAGCCGCTTGGTGGCGAGGCACGCCTGGCCGCAGTTGAAGAAGCGCCCGACGCTGGCGGCGCTGACGGCCCGGTCGAGGTCGGCGTCGTCGCAGATGATCATCGGGTCGGAGCCGCCCAGCTCCAGGGTCACCCGCTTCAGCTGCTCGGCGGCGGCGGCCATCGTCTGCTTGCCGACCGGCGTCGAGCCGGTGAAGGCGATCTTGCGGACCAGCGGGTGCCTGACCAATGCCTGGCCGGCGACCGGTCCGGTGCCGGTCACGACGTTGAGGACCCCGGCGGGGATGCCGCCCTCGTGCAGCAGCTCGGCCAGGCGCAGGGTGGTCAGCGGCGTGGTCTCGGCCGGCTTGGCGACCACCGTGTTGCCGGTCACCAGGGCGGGGCCGAGCTTGTTGGCGAGCAGGGTGGTCGGGAAGTTCCACGGCACGATCGCCCCGACCACCCCAAGCGGACGGCGCAGGATGACCCCGTAGGCGCCCTCGTCGAGGTTGGGGACGGAGCCGCCGCGGAGGTTCTTGGCCAGGCCGGCGTAGTGGTCCAGGGTCTCCAGGCAGCGCTCCAGCTCCAGCCGGGCCTCGCGCAGCGGCTTGCCCTGCTCCTGGGTGAGCTGGCCGGTGAGCTCCTCGAGGTGGCCGCGCACGTGGGCGGTGGCCTGGTGCAGCGCCTCGCCGCGCCTGGCGGCGGGGGTCTCCCACCATTGGGGGAAGGCCGCCTGGGCCGCCTGCACCGCGGCGTCGACGTCGGCGGCGGTGCCGGCAGGGACGGTCTCGACCAGCTCGCCGGTCGACGGGTCCCGCACCTCGAGCACGCCCGCCGCCGAACCCTCCCGCTGGCGCCCGTCGACGAACATCGCCTTCATGACCGTGCCTCTCGTTCGAGCAGGCGCAGCAGGCTCTGGTGGCACAGCGCCTTGAACCGCGGATGGGAGGCCCTCCAGTCGGCCTGCTGCAGCCAGCTCAGGAAGGTGCCCTCGATGAGCGCGCGCATCGCGGCCGCGCTGGCCGCCGGATCCTCGACCGCGAAGCCGCCCTTTGCCACGCCGTCGCGGATCACCTCCTCGTAGAGGCCGTTGATGATCTCGAACGCCACCACGGAGAGCTGGTTGAACGACGGCACCCTGGCCGCGTGCTCGACCAGGTCGAGGTAGAGCAGGTAGAAGGCGCGGTTCTGCTCGGAGCCGACGAACACCGCGTCGATCAGCGCCGCGATCACCTCGCGCGGGTCGTCGGCCGCGTCGATGCCCTTGCGGATGCGGGCCTCGGTCCGCTCCAGCGCCCACCGCATGGTGGTGAGGAACAGGTTCTCCTTGGTCTTGAAGTAGTAGAGGACCATCCCCTTGCTGACGCCGGCCTCGTCCGCGACGTCCTGCAGCGACAGGCGGTGGCC
>DASYRU010000203.1:0-2618 GCA_036004165.1 Actinomycetota bacterium | reverse complement strand
GCCGCGATCCCCAGCGTGCCGGGCTCCCGCCCGGCCAGCTCGCAGGCGGCACGCACCTGCCTGGCGCACTCGGCCACCCGCTCCACGTCGGCCGCCGTCAGCAGCAGGTCGTCGGCCACCCCGGCCAGCCAGGCGACCTGCTCCGGGTCCAGCCGTTCCGGGTCGCCAACTTCCACCCCGACCGTCAGCCCGTCCCGTCCGACCGGGGCCCGACCGACCGGGGCACCCCCTTGGGGTTCCCCGGACCCCTCCGGCCCTTGGGGTTCCCCGGCCCCAGTGGGCGGTACTGGACCGGACCGCCTACCGGCTGGGCCGTCGTGGGGTTCCCCGGACCCCTCCGGCTGCTCCAGCGCCTCGCGGAACTCGTCGGTGTAGGACCGCAGCGAGGCGTCGGGGACGCCGAGGACGGAGATCTCCACGCGGCCGCCGGCCAGGGCGGCGAGGGTGCCCGCCATGGCCGCCAGCAGCGGGGCGGGGCGGCGGGCGGCGAGCAGCATCGCCCCCAGCCGCACCCGGGCGGTGGCAGGGGCGAGCGTGGCAAGGGCGGTCAAGGCCTCGAGGCGGGGTGGTGGCTGGCCTGGCTGGGCGCTATCGTCGCCCCAGATCGCGCCGATCCCGGCGCGGTCGCACATCCTGGCCACCTCGGTGAGCCGCTCGGCCGGGTTCCTGGCGTCCAGGACCACGCCGAGGCGGACCAGGCGGCCAGGTGGAGGCAGCGTCGGCCGGAAGGCAACCATGCCGGAGATTGTAGGCACGAGCGGCTGGGAGCCACCCAGCTCCCTGCAGACCTCGCTGCTCGAGTTCTTCCACCGGCTGCGCGACGCGCGGGTGCCCGTCTCCATGGTCGAGGTGCTGGACGCCTTCGAGTGCCTGCGCCACGTCGACCTCGCCGACCGCACCCAGTTCCGCGCCGCCCTGTTCACCACGCTGGTCAAGCGGCCGGAGGACCAGCAGGCCTTCCACGTCCTGTTCGACGTCTGCTTCCCGCTCACCCACGGCCCGGCCGGGGCGGCTGGCGCCGGCGACGGCCACCAGTATCCCCACGCCGAGGCGGGCGCTGCCGGCCAGGAGGACGCGGCGGACGCCGCGGGGCCGCCCTCCGACGAGCTGCTCCGCGCCCTGCTGGATGCGCTCAGGCACGGCGACGAGGCCGCCATGCGCACCCTCGCCGGCCTGGCCGTCGACCGCTTCGGCGGCCTGGAGGCCCAGCCGGAGGCGTCCGAGCGCTACTACATGTACCGCATCCTCCGGCAGATCGAGCTGTACCGGCTGCTGCAGCTGGCCCTGGCCGACGAGCAGGACCCGGATCAGGCCGGGCCGGAGCGTGAGGAGCTGGCCAGGCGCGTGGAGGACTTCCGTCGCCTGCTCGGCGAGCAGATCCGCCACCGCCTTTCGGCCAGCGTCGGCGCCGAGCAGGCGGCCGAGCTGTACCGCGACCGGCAGCTGGAGGACGTCGACTTCCTCGGCGCCAACGCCAGCCAGCTCCGCGAGCTGCGCCAGGCGGTGCGCCCGCTGGCCCGCAGGCTCGCCGCCAGGGCGGCGCAGAAGCGGCGCCTCAAGCGCCGCGGCCGGCTGGATGTGCGCCGCACCGTGCGCCGTTCGCTGTCCTCCGGCGGGGTGCCGGTCGACCCCGCGTTCCGGGCCGTGCGCGCCTCCAAGCCGGACCTGTACGTGCTCGCCGACGTCTCCGGCTCGGTGATCGAGTTCGCCAAGTTCACCCTGTCGCTGCTGCACGCGATGAACGAGGAGTTCGCCAAGATGCGCAGCTTCGCGTTCGTGGACGGCGTCGACGAGGTCACCGCCATCCTTGAGGACGGCGGGCACCGCATGGACCTGCGTGGCGCCTTCGCCAGGGCCAAGGTCGTCTGGGACGACGGGCACTCCGACTACGGCAACGTGTTCCGGCGTTTCGCCGAACGCTACGGCGGCGACGTCGACGCCCGCAGCACCCTGATCGTGATGGGCGACGCCCGCAACAACTACCGCGAGCCGGGCCTGGAGGTCCTCAAGGGTCTGCGCGAGCGGGCCCGCCGCCTCTACTGGCTGAACCCGGAGCCGCGCGCCGAGTGGGACACCACCGACTCGATCATGGCCGCCTACGCCCCCTGGTGCGACCGCGTGTTCGAGGTGCGCAACCTGCGGCAGCTGGCCGCCTGCGTCGACGAGATCACCTAAGTACTGCAGCCGTAGATCGTGACCTGGCTGGTCAAGGGCTTTCCGGTCGGCAAGGGCCTTGCCGACCTGGACTCACCCTGCTCATCCCAGCGCCAGGACCGTCCAGGTCAGGCCTTGAGCTTCTGGTATGCCTCGGCGACCATGTCGGCGATGCGGGATGGGGGCGCGCCAGTCACGACCACGTTGAGATCAGGTCGGTCCAGGTAGCACACGGCGATGACCACCTTTCCCGTCGGACCCTTGACGTCAGCGCAGCGGATATCGAGAGCGTCACGCGGGGACCGCTTGAAGGTGCCAGGACTGCCGTCAATGCCCTGGGCCCAGACGCTCGCGATTCGCCCTGGCGCTTGCAGGACCCCAGGCCTGGCGGCAACCAGGATGCCATGTTGTCGGTCGTCGGAGGAGCTGTAGAAGGCCGTGATGGCCCGGCCGCCGGCGATCGC
>DASYRU010000202.1:0-11012 GCA_036004165.1 Actinomycetota bacterium | reverse complement strand
GAACCCGGACGCCGGCCTGCACGCCGAGCTGGCAGAGCGCGGCGCGTTCCTGCTGTACGACGGCGCCGGCAAGGTCAAGCACCACCCGGACTCGCTGCTGGTCGAGCTGGTCGCGAGCATGGCCGAGGCCGGCCATGCCGGGAGCCTGCTGCTCGGTGGCGACCTCGCCCGGCGCAGCAACCTGCGCGCCTACGGCGGCGGGCCCGGCATGGCGCACCTGTTCGCGGTCCTGCTCCCGCGGCTGCGCAAGGCGCTCGGCGGCGAGCTGGTCGAGCAGCTGGTGGTCGCCAACCCGGCCCGCGCGTTCGCGTTCGAGCCCGCGGAGCCGCCGGGGCCATGACCGGCGCCTACGACGTGGTGGTGGTCGGCTCCGGCTCGGCGGGGGCGACCGCCGCGATCGCCGCCGCCCGCACCGGCGCGCGCACCCTGCTGGTGGAGCGAATGGGGTTCCTCGGCGGCATCTCCACCGCCGTGCTGGACACCTTCTACGCCTTCTACACCCCGGGCCGGGCGCCGCGGCGGGTGGTGGGCGGCATCGGCTGGGAGGTGGTCGAGCGGCTGGTGGCCGGGGGCGCCGCCTTCGAGCGGCCCAACACCTACGGCGCCGGGACCGGCGTCACCTACGACCCCGAGGTGCTCAAGCGCACCTGGGAGACGCTGGTGCCGCAGGCCGGGGTGGAGGTGCTGCTGCACACCTGGGTGACCGGCGTGGAGCTGGACGCCGACCGCCGCGTGCGCGCGCTGACGCTGTTCAACAAGGGTGGGGCCGGCCGGGTCGAGGCCGCCGCGGTGGTCGACGCCTCCGGCGACGCCGACATCGCCGCCTGGGCCGGGGTGCCGTTCGACGCTCCCGGCGCCGACGGCCGGGTGCAGTCGCTGTCGACGGTGTTCCGGCTGGCCGGGGTGGACGTCGAGCGCGCCGAGGCGTTCGGCAAGGCCGCCCTGTGGGCGCGCATGCGCGAGGCCAGCGAGTCCGGCGCCTACCAGCTGCCGCGCCTGGAGGGGAGCTGGCACCGCACGCCCCAGCCCGGCGTGGTGATGGCGCTGATGACCCGGGTGCCGCGGGTGGACGCCACCGACCCGGCGCAGCTCACCCAGGCGGAGATGGAGGGCCGCCGGCAGGCGTGGGAGTACGCGCGCTTCCTGCGCGAGCGGGTCCCCGGGTTCGAGCGGTCGGTGATGGTGACCACCAGCCCCGCGATCGGCGTGCGCGAGAGCCGGCGGGTGCACGGCCGCTACCGGCTGACCGCCGAGGACGTGCTCGCCGGCCGCCGCTTCGACGACGAGGTCGCGCTGTGCGGCGCGCCGATCGAGGACCACCACGCCGGCGCCGACACCCGCTGGCGCTACGTCCCCGACGGCGGCGTCTACGGCATCCCCTACCGGTGCCTGCTGCCGGTGGGCGTGGGGGGGCTGCTGGTGGCCGGGCGGTGCTTCTCGGCGACCCACGACGCGCACGCCAGCGCCCGCTCCATGGGCACCTGCATGGCCATGGGGCACGCCGCCGGCACGGCGGCGGCGCTGGCCGCCGCCGCCGGCGGCGTGCCCGGCGAGCTGCCCGCCGCCCGGCTGCGGGCGCGGCTGGAGCGGGACGGGGCCCTGCTGGCGCCGCCGGTGGCGGCGGGCGGCGGAGCGGCCGGGTGACCGGCCCGGCGGGCGGCGGCGGACGGGTGCTGGTCGCCGGCGCCCTCGGCGGCATCGGCGCCGCCTGCGTGGAGCTGCTGGCCCGCGGCGGCGCGCTGGTCGTCGGCGTGGACCGCGGCGGCGGGGGCGCGGCGGAGGTCCACGCGGCCGACATCACCGTGCCGGGTGGGGCCGAGCGGGCGGTGGAGCTGGCCGAGGCCACCCTCGGCGGGGTGGACGGGATCGTCCACGCCGTGGGGATGAGCGGGCGCCGGCTCGGCGACGGGCCGGTCACCCACTGCGCCGACGGCGCCTGGGCCGAGGTGCTGCGCGTCAACCTCGAGTCGGCGTTCCGGCTGCTGCGCGCCGGGCTGCCGGCGCTGGAGCGCGCCGGCGGCGGCTCGTTCGTGGCCATCGGCTCGGTGCTCGCCGACACCGCCGACCGCGACTTCCTCACCGCCGCCTACGCCGCCAGCAAGGGCGGGCTGGCCAGCCTGGTCCGTACCGCGGCCATGGAGGTCGCCGCCAAGGGGATCCGGGTGAACCTGGTCGCCGCCGGCCTCACCGACACCCCCATGGCCACCCGGGCGCTGCTGGACGAGCGCATCGCCGGCCGCCTGCCCGAGCTGCAGCCGCTCGGCGGCCGGGCCGTGACCGCCGCCGAGGTCGCCGCGGCCGTGGCCTTCCTGCTGTCCCCCGCGTCCGCGCGGACCACCGGGGCGGTCCTGCCGGTGGACGGCGGCTGGCTGCTGCGCTGAGCCGCTAGCGCGTGGTGGCGGCGCCCGGCAGCGCGGCCGGGTCCCAGGTGCCGCTGGCGACCTTGGGCACGAACTCCTCCAGGCCCTCGGCGGGCAGCAGCACGGTCCCGCCGGTCTCGGCCGAGCGGTAGGCGGCCATCAGCAGCTCGGTGACCACCAGCCCGTCGTCCAGGGTCTCCTGCGGCCGGCGGCCCGCCGCGAACGCCTCCACCATGTGGCGGTCCTCGTGGGTGTAGCCGTAGCTGAACGCCTCGTCGGCCAGCACCGGCATCAGCCCGGTCTCGGCGTTCTGCTTCTCCAGCAGGTCCTCGCCGGCCTGCTGGCCGCGTTCCAGGTTGCGGCCGATGAACAGCCTGGCCTCCGAGCTCAGCGTGCTCCACTCCAGCGAGTACTCCGGGCCCAGCACGTCGCAGGAGATCCGCAGGCCGGGGCCGACGTAGCTCCACGAGGTGGTCGCCTCGGCCACCACCTGGCGGCCGTCGGCGGTCTGGTAGGTGATCTGGGCGCGGGCGTAGTCCTCCGCCGGGGTGCTGCGGTAGTCGACCTCGCCGCCGTAGGCGGCCAGCAGCTCCTGGATGTACCGCGGCTGGGTCCACTTGAGCGAGGCGATCTGCGCGGAGACGGCCTTGGGGGTGAGGTAGCCCGGCTCGCCGGGCTTGCTGAGGAGCTTGCGGGTCACCTCCACCGTGTGGCACATCATGTCGCTCAGCACCCCGCCGCCCTGCTGGGTCGGATCCCAGAACCAGGCGCGGTGCGGGCCGCCGTGCTCCTCCGCCGCGCGCGCCAGGTAGGGCGGCCCGGCCTGCCGGGCGGCGCGGTCCCACAGGATCTGCTTGCCGCGCGCCAGCGCCGGCGCGAACACCTGGTTCTCCAGGTAGCCGTGCAGCAGCCCCGCCTGCTCGACCAGCCGGACCACCTCGCGCGCCTCGCGCAGGTTGCGGGCCAGCGGCTTCTCGCAGGCGAGCCCGACCAGCTCGGCGCGGCCGGCGGTCACCTCGCCGCAGATCGCCTCGACCTGCTCGACGCGCAGGAAGTTGGGGGAGCACAGCCACACCGCGTCGACCTGAGGATCGCGGGCCAGCTCGGCCGGGTCGGCGTAGACGCGGGGGTCGCCGACGCCGAGCCCGCGGACCAGCCCGGCCAGCTCCTCGGCGGTCTCGGCGTTGCGGCTGCAGATGGCGGTGATGTCGGCATCACGCACCGACTGCCAGGCTAGGACGTGGAAGCGGGCGATGAAGCCGCTGCCGACGATGCCGACACCCAACGCCATCGCGAAGCTCCCAACATGTCTAGACTATTGCTCCGCCTTGCTAGGACAACGCTTTGCACCTGGGAGGACAAGTGGGCCGCGCGCACCGCGTCACCTTACTCGGAACCGGTCTCATCGGCGACTTCTACACGATGACGCTGCACGGGCGGCGCGGCCTCGACCGCGTCGAGGTGGCCTACTCCCGCTCCCAGGAGCGTGCGGCGGCGTTCGCGCGGCGCTGGGAGATCCCGCACCACACCACCGACCTGAGCAGCGCGGTGGAGCACCCCGACACCGACGTGGTGGTGGTCGGGCTGCCGAACGACCTGCACGAGCAGGCCGTCTCGCTGGCCGCCGCCGCCGGCAAGGCGGTGCTGTGCACCAAGCCGCTGGCGCGCTCGGCCGAGGAGGCCGCGCGGATCCTGGAGCGGGTCGAGCGTGCCGGGGTGTTCGCCGGCTACCTCGAGGACCTCTGCTACACCCCGAAGACGCGCAAGGCCGTCGACGCGGTCAAGGGCGGGGCGGTCGGCCAGGTGCTGTGGGTGCGTTCCAGGGAGACCCATCCGGGCCCGCACAGCGCCTGGTTCTGGGACGGCCGCAAGGCCGGCGGCGGCGCGATCGTCGACCTCGGCTGCCACTGCATCGAGATCATCCGCGGGTTCGTCGGCAAGGGGAACCGTCCGGTGGAGGCGATCTGCTGGAAGGACACGCTGGTCCATCCGATCGAGGCGGAGGACAACGCGATCGCGTTGGTGCGGTTCGACAGCGGGGCGGTCGGCCAGTTCGAGGTGTCGTGGACCTTCCGCGGCGGCATGGACCTGCGCGACGAGGTGGCGGGCACCGACGGCACCATCTGGCTGAACCACTTCCTGCGCACCGGGTTCGAGATGTTCTCCGGCGGCGGCAGCGGCGGGTACGTGGCGGAGAAGGCGGAGACCGAGGCCGGCTGGCTCTTCCCGGTCGGCGACGAGGTCAACGAGCTCGGCTACGCCGACATGTTCGCCGACATGTTCGACGCGCTGGACGGCGGCCGCGAGCCGGCCGAGACCTTCTACGACGGCTACGTCGTCAACGCGGTGATGGACGCCTGCTACCGTGCCGCGGCGTCGGGCCGCTGGGAGCCGGTGGAGCTGGCCTGGCGGGGCGGCAGCACCCCGCGGGTGGCGCGGGCCGCGTCCAGCTACGACGGCCGCACGGTGATCAAGCGGGAGACCCTGCCGGACGGCCGGGTCAAGCTGATCCTCAAGGACGAGCGGACCGGCGACTTCGAGGACCGGGTGATCTCAGGCTGAGGCGGTGCCGCGCGCGTACACCCAGGCCAGCACCAGGATGATGCAGCCGTACAGCACCTGCTTCAGGGCCTCGTCGACGGTGAGCAGGTTGAGCATGGTGTCGAGCACCACCAGGATCAGCGCCCCCAGGATCGTGCCGGTGTAGCCGCCGACGCCGCCGAGGATCGAGGTGCCGCCGATCACCGCGGCGGCCACCGACGGCAGCAGGTAGGAGCCGGCCAGCTGCAGGTCGACCGAGCCGCTGCGGCCGCCGATCAGGATCCCGGCGACCGCCGCCAGCAGGGCGCAGAGGGTGTAGACGGCGGTCTCGACCTGCCAGACGCGCACGCCCGCCAGCCGGCAGGCGATCCGGTTGTCGCCGACGGCGTAGATCATCCGCCCCAGCCCGGTGCGGCGCAGCCCGACCACCAGGGCGCCGCCGAGCAGCAGCCAGACGACCAGGTTCCAGGGGATCGGCCCGACGATCGTGCCGCCGCCCAGCTCCAGCACGAAGTCCGACATGCGGGTGGCGCCGCCCAGGAACGTCTGGCTGCCGACGGTCAGCAGCCCGGTGAGGATCCCGGACATGCCGAGCGTCATGATCAGCGGGTTGACCCGGAAGACGCCGATCGCCAGGCCGTTGACCAGCCCGACCACCAGGCCGACCAGCAGGCCGGCGGCGATCGCCGTGGCGGCGCCCTCCGAGGACTGCACGCCGGTGACGTAGGCGGCCGCGGTGGCCGTCATCGCCACCGACAGGTCGATGCCGCCGGTGAGCATGCACAGGGTCTGCCCGCCGGCCAGCAGCGCCAGCGGCGCGGTGACCAGCAGGGTGTTACGGAGCTGGCCGAGGCTGAGGAAGTTGCGGTCGATCAGGCCGTTGGCGACCACCAGCGCCGCCAGCACCACGATCAGCGCCAGCGTGGAGCGGTCGGCGGCGGCGATCCGGGCCAGCCCCCGCGCCTGGTCCCGGTCCTCGTCCTTGACGGCCAGACCGGTCACGTCAGCCGGCTCCTCCTGGCTCGCAGCAGCCCGCCGACCAGGACCACCAGCACCACCACGACGCCCTTGACGACCTCGCCGTAGGAGGGGTCGACGCCGAGGCCGAGCATGATGTTGGGGATCAGGTACAGGCACCAGACCGCGAACACCGGCCCGACCAGGCCGCCGACCCCGCCGCTGAGGGCCACGCCGCCGAGCACGATCGCGGCCACCGAGGCGAGGGTGGAGTTCATCGCGATGGTCGACTGGGGGCTGCCGCCGCCGGTGAACGCGGTGGTGGCGATCCCGGCGAGGCCGCACAGCAGGCCGCTGAAGGTGTAGGCCACCATCCTGGTGCGCAGCGGGTCGACGCCGGACAGGAAGGCGGCGTCCTTGCTGCTGCCGAGCGCGTAGATGGCGATCCCGGTGCGGGAGCGTCGCAGCGGCACCCACACCAGCAGCAGCGGGGCGAGCAGGCACAGCAGCGCCGGCCACCAGGCGCTGCCGGAGCCGAGCACCAGCGTCTGGAACCCGGCGGCGGTGCCGCCGCCCGGGGTGCGCAGCACGAACAGGGCGGCGCCGCCCCACACGAAGCTGGTCGCCAGGGTGACGATGATGTCGGGGATCTTCGAGGCGGTGATGACCAGGCCGGTGAGCGCGCCGAGCGCGGCGGTCACCGCCAGGACTCCCGCCGCGACCAGCAGCGAGGTGCCGAAGCCGGTGCCCTCCATGAACCGTGCCGACAGGCAGTTGGCGAGCACCAGCAGGGCGCCGACCGACAGGTCGATGCCGCCGCCGATCACCACCACCGACTGCGCCATCGCCAGGTAGGCGAGCGCCAGCGTCGAGGCCAGCATCGTCTGGATCTCGAAGGCGCCGAAGTTCCTGGTCTGCGATGCGTTCCAGGCCAGCAGCACGCTGAAGAACACCACCACCGCGGCGGTCCAGGCGTGCCGGCGTGTCAGCCGGCCGACGGTGGGCCCGAGCGGTCGGCTGGCGGTGAGCACGCTCATCGGGAGTCCGTCAGGGTGTCGGCGAGACCGTGCGCCGCGCTGAGCAGGGTGGCCTCGTCGGCGTCGGCGGCCTTGAACTCGCCGACGATGCGGCCGTCGTAGATGACCAGGACGCGGTCGCAGGCGAGCGGGACCTCGCGCAGCTCGCTGGTGAACATCAGCACCGACTTGCCGGCGGCGGCCAGCTCCCTGAACAGGTCGTAGATCTGGTGCTTGGTGCCGACGTCGATGCCGCGGGTCGGGTCGAAGCACAGCAGGGTGGTGAAGCCGCCGACCAGCCAGCGGCCGATGGCCACCTTCTGCTGGTTGCCGCCGGACAGGCGCCTGGCCTGCGCCTGGGCGCGGGTGTCGATCGACAGCCGCGCGATCGCCTCGGCGACCAGGCGCCGCTCGCGGCCGTCGTTGATCCAGCCCCAGCGGCTGGGGGCGTTGTACTGCGGGACGGCCAGGTTCTCGCGGACCGAACGCTGCGGCAGCAGCGCCTGCCAGCGGTCGGACGGCACCAGGGTGAGGCCGCGCCGGATCGCCTCTTGGGGGTGGCGGGCGACGAGCCGCCGGCCGGCCGCGACGATCTCGCCGCCGGCGGGCCGCCGGTCACCGGCGAGGATCGCGAACAGCTCGTCCTGGCCCTGGCCCTCCAGACCGGTGATGCCGAGCACCTCGCCCCTGGCCAGCTCCAGCGACACCTCCCGCACCCGGTGGCCGTCCGACAGGCCGCGCACCTGCAGCGCCGGCTCGCCGGCTCTGGTGGTGTCGCGTGGCGCCACCCGCCGCGGTTCGCTGACCGCCAGCGCGGCCCGCTCGCCCAGCATCGCGGCCACGATCCGCCGCTCCGTCCGCTCCCCGGAGCCCTCCGGCCCCTTGATCTCGAGGGTGTCGACGTTGCGGCCGTCGCGCAGGACGGTCACGCGGTCGCAGACCTCCTGCACCTCCAGCAGCCGGTGGGAGATGAACAGCACCGAGCGGCCGTCGTCCCTGGCACGGCGGATGACCTCGAACACGCGCTCGGCGTAGTCGGCGGGCAGGGCGGCGGTGATCTCATCCAGCAGCAGCAGCGCCGGGTCGTGGGCCAGGACCCGCGCCAGGTCGAGCATGCGCAGCAGCGGCAGCGGCAGCGTCCCGGCCGGCTCGCCGAGGTGGACGCCGTCGAGGCCGAACCCGTCGAGCCGGCGCCGGAACGCCGCCGGGTCGGTGGCCGTGAGCCGCAGGTTCTCGGCGACGGTCAGGTCGGGCGCGAACGCCGGGTCCTGGAAGACGGGGGCGAGCCCGCCGGCGCGGGCGTGGGCGGGGGAGCGGAACCTGACCGCCCGTCCGGCGACCTCGACCGCGCCGGCGTCGGGGGGGACCACGCCGGAGAGGATCCGCACCAGCGTGCTCTTGCCGGCACCGTTCGCGCCGACCAGCGCGTGGATCTCGCCGGGCGCGACCGCGAGGTCGACCGAGCGGAGGGCCACCACCGACCCGTACCGCTTGGCGACCCCGCGGGCGCGCAGCAGGGGCTCGGAGGAGATCGCTACTCTCCCGGGCCCTTGCAGGCGAACAGCTGCTCGGGCGTGTAGTTGGTGTAGGGCTCGACCTGGACCTGGGAGCTGTAGGTCGGGTCACGGTCGGCGAAGTAGTTCTTCTCCAGCTGGTCCTTGGCCGTGGCGTAGTCCCAGACCTGCGGCGTCAGGATGGACTCCCGCTCCACCTGCTTGCCGTCCAGGACGTCCAGCGCGATCGAGGTGCCGACCCCGCCGATGGTCGCCGGGTTGGTCACCGCCGCGCCCTTGAGCTCCGCGTTCATGGTGAGCAGCTGGTGGATGAACTCGTTGTTGTCGGCGCCGACGATCGGCACGAACGGCTTGTTGAGGGTCTGGAAGGTCTTGACGACCGTGTAGTCGATGCCGGAGGTCCAGATCCCGTCGATCTTGGTGGAGGAGTTGAGCAGGTCAAGCGCCTGCTGGGCGCCCTTGGAGAAGTCCCAGCCGGTGTAGACCTGCTTGACCACCTTGATGTCGGGGTACTGCTTGAGCGCCTCGGTGAACCCCTGGTGGCGGTCATCGTCGGCGGGGACGCCGGCGATGCCGCGCATCTCCACGACGTTGCCCTGGCCGTTCAGCGACTTGGCGAGCCACTCGCCGCCGAGCCGGCCGTAGGCCACCTGGTCGTTGGTGGCGACGTAGGCCTCCGGCGCGCTGACCGCCTGGTCGACCGCGACCACCACGATGCCCTTGTCCTTGGCCTGCTTGATGACCGGGTTGAGCTTCTCACGGTCGGACGGGTTGACGACGATCGCGTTGACGCCCTGCGAGATGAGGCTGCGCAGGTCGGCGATCTGCTCGGTCGGGCCGCCGTTGCGGTTGGCGACGATCACCTTGCTGACCTTGCCGCTGGCCAGCGACTCGGCCTTGACCGAACAGATCATCTCCTCGCGCCAGCCGTTGCCCACCAGCGTGTTGCTGACGCCGATGACGTAGGTCTTGCTCTCGCCTGCACCTCCACCGGCGTCGTCGTCGGACCCACCACATGCGGCCAGCACGACCGCCAAGAGCGCGCAGGTCGCCAACGAGACGACCCTGCGTGTTCCCAATCTGGCCATCTGCTACCTCTCCCCCTTCCAGGGTCGGGGTTCCACCCGGATCGGCGGTTATTCGCGCGGGCGGGGCTGCGCGCCCGCCAGCGTGTGTGCGGCCCGTCGAGCATGCTCGCGGTAGGCCGCGTCGAACAGCGCGGCGGAGCGCTCCGGTCCCGCGACCGCGGCGGCCGTGATGACCGGGGGCATCACCCCGCGCTCCGTCAGCAGCTCGGCGGTCTGCACCTTGATCTCGTTGACGACGGCGACGGTGGCCAGCGACGAGGACGGGCCCACCGGGGTGTCGAGGCCGTCCAGCGTGATCAGCGCGTCGCCGACCGGCGTGCCCAGGTCGATCACCAGGTCGGCCGCGTCCAGCAGCCGCCGGCCGCTGGCGTGGACCGGCTCGGACGCGCGCGAGTGCGCCACCGAGGTCACGCTGACCACGCGCAGGCCGCGTCGCCTGGCGCCCTCGGCCATCTCGACGGGCACCGCGGTGACGCCGCCGACGCTGAAGACGATCATCACGTCGGTCGGCCGGAAGGTGAAGTTCGCCAGGATCGCCTCGGCCAGGCCCTCGACCCGCTCGATGAACATCGCCTGGCGCTGGCCGTTGGCGCCGACGATCTGCGTGTGGAAGGTCATCGACAGCTCGGCGATCGGGTGGAAGCCGGGGAAGGACCCGTAGCGCGGGAACATCTCCTCCAGCGCGATGCGGGAATGGCCGGTGCCGAACAGATGGACGAGGCCGCCGGCGGCGATGGCGTCCGCACACCAGGCGGCGGCCTGCGAGATCGGCTCAGCCTCACGGTCCGCCAGGCGTTCCAGCAGGCCGATGGCTTCGGTGGTCCAGCGCCCGGCGACCTTGGAAGCGGCCATCCAGCTCTCCATACTTGCTCAAGGTAGTTGTCTAGTCATTTCGCAGGAACATAGACTTGGCCGCCGAGGAGGTCAAGGACTGCCTTGGGAGCGCGCTCGCCGGAGGCCCGGTACCAGGAGATCGAGCGGTGGCTGCGCCGCCGTGTGCTGGACGCCACCCCGGGTGACCCGCTGCCGTCCGAGTCGGAGCTCGCCGCCCAGTTCCGGGTCAGCCGCATGACCGCCAGGCAGGCGGTGCAGAACCTGGCGGCCGAGGGGCTGGTCCAGCGGCGCCGGGGCGCCGGCACCTTCGTCGCGCCACGGCCGATCCACCGCCACGAAGGCTCGCTGATGAGCTTCACCGAGGACATGCGGCGGCGCGGCATGAAGGCCTCCTCCCGGCTGCTGGAGGCGGGGCTGCGGCCGGCGACCACCGCCGACCTGGAGGCGCTGCGGCTGCCCGACGGCGCCAGGGTGGTGGCGATCTCCCGGCTGCGGCTGGCCGACGACGTGCCGCTGGCGATCGAGCACGCCGCCCTCCCGGCCGAATGCGCCGGCGTGCTCGCCGACGACCTGGAGACGGGCTCGCTGCACGAGAGCCTGGTCGCGCGCGGCTACGTGCCCGCCCTCTCGCGCGCCTGGATCCGGGCGCGGATCGCCAGCGCCACCGCGGCGCGGCTGCTGGAGATCCCGGCCCGCTCGGCG
>DASYRU010000201.1:0-16793 GCA_036004165.1 Actinomycetota bacterium | reverse complement strand
TCCAGCCGCCCAGGGCCCAGCTTGACCAGCGCACCCATCACGTCCCGCTGCCGCATCGGCGGGCGCTGCGCCACGGTGCCGCCTGGAGCCTGCTCGCCCTGGGGACCTGGCGGCTGCGCTGGGGCGCCGGGGTCGTCTGGGCGTCGTGGAGGCGGCCGAGCAGGCGGGCGGTGGCGGTGCTGGTGACCTCCAGCAGGGTGGGCTGGCCGGGGTTCAGCTCGACGTCGCCGGTGAGGGACAGGTCCTGGCTGCCGGCGACGGTGGCGGTCACCGGCCCGGCCGAGGCGGCGGGCAGGAAGCGCACCGGGTTGGCGATCGTGCGCGGGGAGCCGGCGGCGGCGACGGCGCCGCCGCGCAGCAGCAGGGTCGAGTCGCCAAGGGCCCGGTCGTGGCCGAGCGACAGCAGCCCGGCGCGCAGGTCGGTGGCGCCCTGGTAGGCGTTGGCGGCGCGCAGCTCCAGCTCCCCGTCGGCGTCCTTGACCAGGCCGGTCGGGCCAGCGATCCCGTCGGCGCCGACGCTGTCCAGCAGGTAGCGGCCCTGCCGGTGGGAGAAGCGGACGGAGCCGGGCCGCACGCCGCCGAGGTCGGCGATCAGCACGCGCCGGCCGGTCGCCTCGTCGTCGAAGCGGACGGGCGCGCCGTCGCGGTAGGCCGCCGGCTCGCCACCGCTTCCCGCCCAGGGCCGCACGGCCGCGTCCGCCGTCCAGCGGTCCTCAGCGTGCCCGTCCGAGCGGCCGAGCCAGCGCAGCTCCGCGGGCGCGCCGGCCGACGCCGCCGGCAGCCCACCCTGGCCGCCCAGCAGCGCCACCAGCAGTAGGCCGGCGAGCGCGATCCAGCGGCGGCGGGGCGGCCGGGCGGCCGGGGCCGCCCTTCGGGGTGCCCCGGACGCCTCCGGGCGCGCGGGCGGGGCGGCGGCGGGCGGCATGACGTCCTCCGGTCGGCGAACGGTGGGCGGGTGCCCGGACGCACCCGCCGTCACCGCTCATTCGCAGCCGGCGCCGCAGCGGATCATTCGGAGGCCGCGGCCCCCTTCCCTGGCAGGAACACGGTCACCGAGAAGGTGCCGGCGGCCAGCTCGAGGGGACGTTGGCGCAGCCGGAAGGTGTCGTTGGTCAGCCAGCGGGGCAGCAGGTTCACGTAGAACCGCTCGCCCGGCACGCCGCTGGTGCCGCCCGGCAGGCTCGACACCGCCGGCACCAGGCCGGGGGCGCGCGACTCGCTCACGAACCGGTTGGCCGGCCCGCCGCCGAAGCGGAACTCCTCGTCGGCGTCGGCCCTGACGTTGTGGGTCGACGCGTCGACGGTCTCGAAGCCCCCGTCGGTCGGGATGCCCTCCAGGTCGGGCAGGGGCGGCGGGAACGCGTCGAAGCCGGGTGGGAGGTTGTACGGCCCGCCGAGCGGGTGGTCGAGCACCACCCGGTGCAGCCGGCCCCAGCGGTAGTCGTCCTGGTCGGCGGAGCCGCCGAAGGCGGCCTGGAATCCGGGCCCCGCCAGCTTGGCCAGCGCCCCTTGCAGGGCGCGCAGCAGCAGCACGTCGCGCCGGTCGGCGGCGTCGGCGACCCCGGCCACGGCGAAGAAGTCGACGCCGGAGGCGCCCACCCCGCCGCTGGTGTCGAAGGTCTCCAGCAGGTGCTTGAGCGCCGTCAGGGCCTGCTCGCCGCCGGGCACGGGCACGCCGAAGGGGGCGAGGCGGGCGTCGATCACCTCGCCGATGAACTGCCCCCGCCAGACCGCGTAGATGGTGGCGGCGACGCTGCCGGCCACCTCCCGGTCGCTCGGCGGGCGGCGGCGGCCGTCGGGGTCGGCGGCGTCGTAGCCCTCGGCGATGCCGGTCGGGGTGGTGCGGTCCCAGGCCGCCAGCCGGCCGGCCGCCTCGCGCACCGCCGGGTCCTCGGCCAGCGGGTGCAGGGTCGGGTCGTGGCTGGCCTCGGCGCGGCGCAGGGCTTCCACCAGGTACGGCACGAAGAAGTCGGCGTCGACCAGGCCGGTGTCGGCCTGGATGCGCTGCATGTCGTCGAAGGAGACGCTGCCGTCGCCGTCCAGCTGCTTGCGGATCAGCTGGGTGATGCGGCCGCCGCGGATGCCGGAGTAGCCGGGGTTGAGGTAGTAGATGCCGCCGCCCGGGCGGAGCTGGTTGAGCGGGTTGTTGTCGAGGGTGAGGCCGGCGGGGTCGTTGTTGGCGTTGACGAAGAAGCCGGCCGGCGGGTTGACCACGTGCGGCATCTCCTCGGGCGGGAGGATCTCGTAGGGGATCGCCTGGCCGGGCTGGGGGTGCTGCACCGGCAGCCACTCGTTGCCGCCGGTGCCGTTGCGGATGAACAACGGCGGCAGGCCGTTCACCGTGCCGGCCTGCAGGTCCTCGCGGACCGGCAGCTCGGCGCTGGTGAAGTAGGCGATGTTGCCGGCGGTGTCGGCGTAGGCCCAGTTCTGGCCGCCGACGTCGAAGAACTGCAGGCCGCGGCGGAAGTCGTCGAGGTTGCGGGCGTCGTCCCAGAGCAGGAAGGTGTCGAGCTCCCTGGTGGGGCTGAAGCCGGTGTACTGCACGCTGAGGGCGCTGCCGGCCGCCTGGTCGAGCTGGATGATCGGGCCGTTGTTGCGCCGCGGCACGATCAGGGTGGCCGGCGGGATCTGGCCGCCTGGCGGCACCACGGTGAGGTCGTCGGGGGTGGCGGAGGTCGGGTTGTTCTGCCGGAACACCTCGGGGATGGGGACGACCGGCTCCAGGCGGCCCTGGTAGACGGTGGCGAGGCCGCTCGGCGAGGCCGGGTCGGGCCGGATCGTCTCCGCGTAGGTGTCGGTCACGTCGCTGGGGTTGACGGTCGCACCCCAGGAGACGAAGCGGTTGTGGCCGACGATCACCCCCGGCACGCCCGCGAAGCCGCTGCCGATCGCGTCGGTCCCGCCGGCCTTGAGGTGGATCGGGTAGAAGGTGGAGGGGGCGTCGAGGCCGAGGTGGGGGTCGTTGGCGAGCAGCGGACGCCCTTCCGCCGCCTGGGACCCGGCGACCGCCCACTGGTTGGAGCCGGCGCCGCCCCGGTCACCCCGCAGCGCCTGCGCCAGCACCGGCACCTTGCCGGCCCGCTGGGCATACCGCCTGGCCAGCCCGGCCGCCTGGCGCAGCTGGGCGCTCACCCTGGCCCCGCCGAGGACGCCGTCGCCGGCGGCGCGCGGCGCGGCCGCCGGCTGCCCCGAGGCGTCGGGCACGGTGGAGGCCGAGGTGAACGGCTGCGAACGCCACAGGTCCTCGAAGAACAGCTTGGCGCCGTCGAAGCCGGCCGCCTGGCCAGCCTGCTGGTAGGCGAGCAGGGCGACGGTCAGGTCGGTGTCCAGGTCGAACGAGAGCCCGAAGGACTGCAGCTTGCCGACGGCGACGCTGTCCACCGGGGTCCACGGCCGGAACCTGGTCAGGTGGAGGGCGCCGTACTCGGGCGGCAGCGGATGGCTGCCCACCCAGGCGTTCACCCCCTCGGCGTAGGCCCCGAGCACCTCCCTTGCCGCCTCCGACAGCACCGGCAGGGAGCGTTCGGCGGCCCGGTGCAGGCCGATGGTGCGCAGCTGCACGTCGGTCGGCAGGGCGGCGGGGCCGAGCAGCTCGGCCAGGGTGCCGCCGGCCTGGCGGCGGCGCACGTCCATCTGGAACAGGCGGTCCTGGGCGTGGACCCAGCCGTTCAGGAAGTACAGGTCGTGGCGGGTGAGCGCCAGCACGTGGGCGAGCCCGTCGACGTCGCGGACCACGCTGGCCGGACGCTCCAGGCCGGCGAGGCGCACCGGCCCCCCCGACGCGGACGTCTGCGGCGCTCCCTTGGCGACGGTGGCGACCGCCGGCAGGAGCAGCAGGACCAGGACGACGATCGCGGCGCGCCGCATCGGGCCTCCCCATTTGGGGCCCGGCTCCCAGGCCGTGGCGGCCGCGCCCCGGACGTCGTCCGAACCCTGCCGGAGCCTACCAAACCCGTACGGTTGCCAGGAATCGGGCGGCGCCGCGCCTGAGCTTCCGCTACGCTGGCCGGCCGCTCGCGAAAGGAACGCGTGATGTCGCAGCAGCCACGACCCGTCGGCGGGACCCCGGCGACCGACGAGCAGATCCGCGCGATGTGGGTCGGGGGCCTGCCACCGTCCTCCGGGCCGATCCGGCTGGTCGACTACGACGCCGAGTGGCCGCGGCGGTTCCGGCGTGAGGCCGACCGGGTCCGGGCGGTGCTCGGCCGGCGGGCGCTGCGGATCGAGCACACCGGTTCCACCTCGGTGCCCGGCCTGGCCGCCAAGCCGATCATCGACATGCTGCTGGTGGTGGCCGACTCGGCCGACGAGCGGGCCTACGTCCCGGCTCTGGAGGCTGCCGGCTACACGCTCTGCATCCGGGAGCCCGACTGGTACCAGCACCGGGTGTTCAAGGGCCCGGACACCAACATCAACCTGCACGTCCTGTCGGCGGGCTGCCCGGAGATCGAGCGCATCCTGGTCTTCCGGGACTGGTTGCGGGCCAACCGGTCCGACCGCGAGCTGTACGAGCGCACCAAGCGCGAGCTGGCCCGCAGGGACTGGAGATACGTGCAGAACTACGCCGACGCCAAGACCGCGGTGATCGAGGAGATCATCGCCCGGGCACGCGAGCGGACGGCCGGGCGGTGAGCCGGGCTCACCAGAGGCGGTCGGCGACCAGCAGCACGACCACCACCGCCGCCAGGGCGGCCAGGCTGGCGGTCAGCGCCAGCGGCGCCGGGGAGGCGGGCAGCCTGGCGCCGGCGCGCATCGCCCTGTCCACCGCGACGAAGCGCCGGTAGCCGTTCCAGGCCGCCAGGCCGCCGAGCGCGACCAGGGCGGCGCCGAGCAGCTCGCGCCCGCCGGACAGCGGCGGCGCGAAGCGGACCACGCCCAGCCCGGCCGCCTCCAGCCCCAGCGCGGTCCGCGCCCAGGCGAGCAGGGTGCGCTCGTTGGCAAGGGAGAAGCGGTAGTCGGGCTCGCGGTCGCCGTGCTCGTCCACAGCGGGTATTTCAGCACGTCGCCGGGCAGGCGGCCGAAGCGGCCCGCGCCGTAGACTCGTCGGTATGCGCCGTCCCAGCCTTCCCGCCCTGCCACGGCGGCCGCTGCTGCTGGCCGGCGTCCTGGCGGTCGCCCTGGTGGCGGCGCTTGCGGGCGTCGGCGTTGCCGTGCTGCGTGACGGCGGCGGACCGTCGGGTGCGGCGGGGGAGCGCGCGGGCCGGGCAGCGGCGGACCCGGTGCGCCTGACGGTCAGCCCACGCGACCGCGCCACCGGCGTGGCCCTCGACGCCAGCGCCAGGGTGGTGGCCGACGGCGGGCAGCTGCGCGCGGTGCAGGTCACCGGCAAGGACGGCCAGAGGCTGCCCGGACGGCTCGGCGGCGACGGCCGCACCTGGGTGAGCAGCGGCGCCCTCGCCCCGGCCACCCGCTACCGGCTGACGGTCGAGGCGGTCGACGCCGCCGGGACGCCGACCAGGCTGGTGACCTCCTTCATCACCCTGCGGCCACGTGCCCAGCTGCGCGCGTCGATCATGCCGCTGGAGGGCGAGACGGTCGGGGTCGGCCTGCCCATCGGCGTCTGGTTCAACCAGCCGGTCGGAGACCGCGCGGCGGTGGAGCGCCGCCTGCAGGTCGTCTCCTCCGAGCCGGTCAAGGGCGCCTGGCACTGGTTCAGCGCCACCGAGGTCCACTACCGGCCCCGGAGCTACTGGCCGAGCGGCGCGCGGGTGACCCTGCGGGCGCTGCTGGCCGGGACCGACGCGGGCAGCGGCGTGTGGGGGGTGGCCGACCGCACGGTGCGGTTCCGGATCGGCGACCGCCACGTCAGCGTCGTCGACGCCCGCACCCACCGGATGCGGGTGACGGAGAACGGGCGGACCGTGCGGGTGCTGCCGGTCAGCACCGGACGCGAACGCTACCCGACCACCAACGGCGTCCACTTCGTGATCGAGAGGACCCGCGACAAGCTGATGGACTCCTCGACGGTCGGGATCCCGCGCGACTCGCCAGGGGGCTACTACCAGCACGTCGCCTGGTCGGTGCGGATCTCCAACTCCGGTGAGTTCGTGCACGCCGCCCCGTGGTCGGTCGGCTCGCAGGGCCGCGCCAACGTCTCCCACGGCTGCGTGAACCTCTCGACCTCCAACGCCGCCTGGTTCTTCAAGCGGACCCGCCGGGGCGACGTGGTCGAGGTGGTCGGCTCGCCCAAGCGCCCGGGCGGCAGCTTCGGCGTGGCCGACTGGAACATGTCGTGGTCGGCGTGGCTGCGGGGCAGCGCCCTTCGCGGTTAGTGCCCCTTCAGGCGACGTTTGCCCTGTTGGGCGACGCCGTCTGATCCTCGCCGGCCGCAGAAGCGGGCTCTGCGTCCAGCGAGCGACACCCAGCAGCGACTCTGGTCGCTGCCGGGTGGCCCGGGGCCGGGCAGGACCGCCGCCGCTGGTCGTACAGATGCCGGCGCCGGTCACGCCGTGCCGGCACCATACCGGCCCGACGGTGCTCCACCAGCAACGGAACAGCTGTGCTGGTGCGTCCGCCGCCACCCTTGGCGGCGATGTTGCAGGCACCCACCAGATCCCGGTGCCCCTGGAACCTACAGTGGGGACAACGGAACCGGCGTCCGTTCGGCTTCGGAACGCGTCGGCGGCAGACCGGGCAGGTCGAGCTGCTGCCGCGCTCGTCCACCAGCAGCACCGCGATCCCAGCCTGTTCGGCCTTGTCCCGCAAGGCCGCCAGCAGGTGGGTGCGGCGCCACTGCCGCAACCGCAGATTCTGCACCCGACCAACGTCCCGTTCGGTAATGCCCTTGGGGTCGCCGATCAGCAAGGTTCCCACCCGCCGAGCGACGGCGAACGCGACGACGTGCTTGGCGGCCGCATGCTGGGCCTGGTGGACGCGGCGGCGATGGCGCGCCTCGGCCTTGCGCTGGCGGGCGCGGTGGCGGCGCCAGCGGCGCGAACCCCGCTGCCCTGGCTTGGGTGCCCGCCGGGCCGCCTTGGCCTGCCGCGCCTGCTGGTCGCGCAGGTGCAGCCAGCCCTCGGCGCGCAGCGCCCGCCCGGAGACCAGCAGCCCAGCATCCGGGGTGACGACCGCATACGGGTGGATGATGCCAAGGTCGACCCCGGCCACCCGACCCGGATCCAGATCATGCTGTTCAGTGGGGACAGCAGCGGTGACCGCCAACCACAGCCGCCCGCCCGCAGCCAGCAGGGTAACGGCGCGGACCTGCTCGGCGGGGTAGGGGATCGGCCGGGCCAGCCGCACCCACAGCTCGGGACAGCCTCTGGCGACCGGCAGCCGCACCCGCCGGCCGTCCATCTGGAAGGTGCCGTGGTAGAAGCGGACCGGGACCAGGGCCCGCTTGCGTCGCGGGAAGTGGGCCTGCTGGCCGTCGCGACGTCGTTTGGCCGCTTCGTACCAGGCGTCTGAATAACGCCGCAGCACCGACCGCGCACCCACGATCGACAGCTCTGCGAAGCTGCCCTGGTTGGTGAGCTGGCGGCACAGGGCTTGATAGTTGGCGACTGGCGGCTGGCCCTGCTTTCGGCGTTGCCGGTTGCTGTCCAGCAGCCACGCCCAGACGTCCCCGGCGGCGCGCAGCAGCCGGTAGCAGCGGTCGGTCTGATGACGGCTGGCGCGTAGGCGGATGTGGGCGGTGCGATGCACCGACCGAGCGGTGGAGGCCTGGGCAGCCATGGCGAACTGATGTTCGACTGTCGCGTCGTGCCGGTCAAGGCCGGGAACATGAATGTGGACAGCTGCGCATCACCGGGGCCTGCAAGGCCAACGCACGTTATCCCTTCGGCGAACACGTGGCCTGAACTGGGAAGCGCTGCCAGATGCCGTCCTAGCCGGGCGGGGTCGCCAGCCGGCACTGCTTGACGACCTGGCGGTAGTCGGCCAGGGCGAGGTCGAACCTGGCCGACTCGGCGGCGCCCATGACCAGCGACGGCGTGCCCAGCCGGAGCGCCTCCTCGCCGTCGATCTTGCCGTTCAGCAGGTCGTTCATGTACTCGGTGTGCTCGGCCAGGGCCTCCTCCACCTTGACGGCGATGGCCAGGCTCTTGTTGGCCCGCTCGACGGCGGTCCTGCACTGGGGGCTGGCCGCCGGGGCGGTCGGGGCGCTGGTGGCGGTGGCGGCGGCGAAGGCGCCGGAGGGCCGGTCCTCCGACCGCGCGGCCACGCCGACGGAGACGCCGCCGAGCAGCGCGCCGACCACCAGCGCGGCGGTGGCGAGCGGCCACCTCCAGGAGCGCCGACCCGGCGGCCGCGGCCGCGGTACCAGCTCGCCGCGCTGGCGCTGGTCCTGCAGGTCGGAGACGTACCGCTGGAGCGCCTCGATCTGGCGGTTGATGTTCTCCTGCTCTGGAGGCATCCTCATTCCCCCTGGGCCCGATCCCCCGTGCGCTGACCGGAATGCGCGAAAGGCCCCATCGGCCGGGCAGTCTAGCGCAAACCGGACGACGGTCCGAGAGTGGACCTGGGGCCGCCCTCGGCGAAGTCCCACACCGCTCCCTGCTCGAACGCCTTGAGGATGCGGCGGCTGACGACCATCCGGTGCACCTCGTCGGGGCCGTCGTAGAGGCGGGCCGCCCGTGCCTCCCGGTACATGGCCGCCAGCGGCGTCTGGTCGGTGAGGCCGAGCGCGCCGTGGACCTGCACGGCCCGGTCGATCACCTCGTGCAGCACCCGGGCGGCGTAGAACTTGATCACCGAGACCTCGACCCTCGCCTCGTCGCCCCGGTCGATGCGGGCCGCCGCGTCCAGGGTGAGCAGGCGGCACGCCTGGATCTCGGCGGCGGAGTCGGCGATCCAGTTCTGCACCGTCTGCTTGCCGGCCAGCGGCCCGCCGAACGCCTCCCGGCCGAGCGCATAGGTGCAGAGCAGCTCGAAGGCGCGCTGCATCTGCCCCAGCCAGCGCATCACGTGGTGGATGCGGCCGGGCCCGAGCCGCTTCTGGGCGATGCGGAAGCCGTCGCCCGGCTCGCCGATGGTGTTGGCCCGCGGCACCCGCACGCCGCGGTAGCGGACTTCGCAGTGGGTGCTCCAGCCGCGGCCCCGGTGGCCCAGCACCGGGACGGCACGGACGATCTCCAGCCCGGGGGTGCCGGCGGGGACGATGATCTGGCTCATCCTCCGGTGGGGCGGCGCGTCCGGCTCGGTGACGGCCATGACGATCGCGAACGCGGCCCCCTCGGCGCCGGAGCTGAACCACTTGTGGCCGTCGATCACCCAGTCGTCGCCGTCGGCGACGGCGGTGGTGCGCAACCCGGTCGGGTCGGAGCCGGACACCTCCGGTTCGGTCATCGAGAAGAACGAACGGATCTCGCCGGCGACCAGCGGCAGCAGCCAGCGGTCCCGCTGCTCGGCGGTGCCGAACAGGTGCAGGATCTCGGCGTTGCCGGCGTCGGGCGCCTGGCAGCCGAACACCAGCGGCGCCCAGGTGCTGCGGCCGATGATCTCGTTCAGGAACACGTAGGGGAGGAAGCCCCTGCCGCTGCCGCCGGCGTCCGGCCCGATGTGCGGTGCCCACAGCCCGGCCGCCTTCACCTCCGCCCGCAGGGTCTTGACGAGCGCCTCCGCCTCCTCGTCGTCCCGGCCGAGGACCGGCTCGTTGGGGTAGATGCGTTCGTCCATGAAGGCGCGGACGCGCCCGCGCAGCTCAGCCACCTCCGGCGTCATCCCGAGCACGGCCACCGCCTCTCACCCCTACAACCTGCCACGACGATACCGTAGGAGCCGGCAGCCATCGGACCGGCGAGGGGTCCGGGGGGCTCAAGCCCAGCCCCCCGGCATACAAGGAGGA
This sequence comes from Actinomycetota bacterium, assembly GCA_036004165.1. GTDB lineage: Bacteria > Actinomycetota > CALGFH01 > CALGFH01 > CALGFH01 > CALGFH01. The sequence continues at coordinate 7,009 of DASYRU010000201.1, read as the reverse complement.
CGCCAGTGGGCCGGCGCCGGATCTACCTGCTCCGCCATGCCGAGGTCGACTACTTCGACGAGGGCGGTCGCCCCTTCCACCCCGACGGCGTGCCGCTGACGGCCAGGGGCAGGGCCCAGGCAGAGGCCGCGGGGGCGGCGCTGGCCAAGGTGGCCTTCGACCGGGTGATCACCAGCGGCCTTGCCCGGACGGTGGAGACGGCCCGGCTGGTCGCCGGCCCCCAGGTTCCCGTGGAGGGCTGGCCGGAGCTGCGCGAGATCACCCCAGGTCGGCTCGGCGACCTCCCAGAGGACCAGCTGGAGGCGGCCTTCCTCGGCATCTTCAGCGGCGTCGTGCCCGGACCGACCCGGTTCCTCGGCGGGGAGACGATCGACCAGCTGCTCGACCGGGTCCTGCCGGCGCTGCAGCGCCTGCTGGCCGACCGGGGCTGGGACACGGTCCTGGCGGTGCTGCACGGCGGCGTCAACCGCGCCATCCTGTCGTTCGCGCTCGGCGGTGAACGGCGCTTCTTCGGCGGCGTCGAGCAGGCCCCCGGCTGCATCAACGTCCTCGACGTGGACGAGGCGGGCGGGTTCGTGGTCAGGGCGGTGAACCTGGCCCCGCTGGACCCGGTCCATCTGGCCGGCCGCGCCACCACCATGGAGGAGCTGTGGGCCAGCTACCGCCGGGGGGCGGACCCTCAACGCCCGTCTTGACACCGGCGACCCGGCTCGGATGAGGTTGGCGCAGCCGGCGGCCGACCGCGGCCGCCAAGTGCGGGAGGTGGTCGGTCATGCCCGACGGCAGCGTCTACGCGGTGACCGAGCTGGTCGGGACCAGCACGGAGTCCTGGGAGAAGGCGGCGGCGCAGGCGGTCGCAACCGCGTCGCAGACCCTCAGGGATCTGCGCATCGCGGAGGTCCTCGAGCTCGACATGCAGCTCGAGGGCGGCACGGTGCTGGCCTACCGGGCCAGGGTGAAGTTGTCGTTCAAGTACGAGCGCGCCGCCGGCTCCTAGCGCGACGGCGGTGCGGCAGCCACCGCCGACCCTTGACAACACAAGCAGGCCAATGCGTAATGACCCAACGACGTTCGGCATGATCGAACATCGGGCGGTGGCGGCGAGCGTGAGCGTGGGCCTGGTGGTGGTGTCCCATTCGGCCAAGGTGGCCGAGGGCGTGGTCGAGCTGGCCGCGCAGATGGCCGGCGACGTCCGCATCCGCGCCGCCGGGGGCGCCGCCGACGGCGGCATCGGCACCGACGCCACCCTGATCGCCGAGGCGATCATGGCCGCCGACGATGGCGACGGGGTGCTGGTGCTGGTCGACCTCGGCTCCGCCGTGCTCTCCGCCCAGCTCGCCATCGAGGAGCTGATCGAGGAGGAGCGCCGCGGCCGGGTGCGCATCTCCGAGGCGCCGTTGGTGGAGGGTGCGGTGCTCGGCGCCGTGCAGGCCAGCACCGGCTCCGCGCTCGAGGAGGTCGACGGGGCGGCACGGGGCGCGGCGACCATGGCCAAGGTCAGGGACCAGGGGCGCTGACGGTGCGGGGCGGCGTGGCAGTACGATGGGCGGGCTCACCGACCCGACCCCGACGGGAGGCTGCCCGGATCGTGGACGCGGCCTGCGTGCGCTCCTGGCTCGGCGGGGTCGCCGCGCGCCTGGAGGCGGAGCGGGACTTCCTCACCCAGCTGGACGCCGCCATCGGCGATGCCGACCACGGGATCAACATGCACCGCGGCTTCGCCGCCGTCATGCGCAAGCTTGCCGCCGTCGGCCCGGCCACCCCAGGGCAGCTGCTGCGGGTCACCGGGCGGACCTTCGTCTCCACCGTCGGCGGCGCCGCCGGACCCCTGTACGGCACCGCGTTCCTGCAGGCAGGTGAGACGCTCGGCGACGAGGGCAGCTTCGGGCCGCGGCGGCTGCTGGAGGCCCTGCGGGCCTCGCTGGACGGCGTGCAGCGGGTCGGCGCGGCCAGCGAGGGCGACAAGACCATGGTCGACGCGCTCGCCCCCGGCCTGGCCGCCTACGAGCTGGAGCTGCGCACCGGCGGCTCGCTGGAGACGGCCGTGCGAGCCGGCCGCGAGGCCGCCGCCGAGGGCACCAGGGCCACCGTCCCGATGCAGGCCCGCAAGGGGCGCGCCTCCTACCTCGGCCCGCGCAGCGTGGGCCACCAGGACCCGGGGGCGACCTCGACCGCGCTGATGTTCGCCGCGCTCGAGCAGGCCGTGCTGGCCGACCGCTCCCAGCGGTTCGCGACCGGCAGCAGGACCAGAGCGAGCCGGCGATGATCCAGTCGGTCGGGCGGGCGGCCCGCATCCTCAAGGCGCTCGGGTCGGAGTCCGCCCGCCTCGGCGTCACCGAGCTGGCCGAACGGGTCGGGCTGGCCAAGGCGACCGTGTACGGCCTGCTGCGGACCCTCGAGGCGCACCAGTTCGTGCAGCAGGACCTGGAGACCGGCAAGTACCGGCTGGGACCGGCGCTGCTGCAGCTCGGCAACGCCTTCCTCGACCACCACGAGCTGCGGGCCCGCTCGCTGCTGTGGGCCGACGCGCTGGCCGCCAGGGCGCGCGAGGCCGTCCACGTCGGCGTCCTCTACGGCCCCAACGTGCTGCTGGTCCACCACGTCTTCCGGCCCGACCACTCGGTGCAGATCCTGCTGGTCGGCGCGTCGATCCCCTGGCACGCCTGCGCGCTCGGCAAGGCGATCGTGGCCTACCTGGAGCCGGCGCAGCGCCGCGAGCTGCTGGCGGGGCCGCTGCCGAGGCTCACCGGGCGGACCCTGACCACCAGGCAGGCACTCCTCTCGGAGCTGGACCGCGTCGTCGCCGGCGGGGTCGCCGTCGAGGACCAGGAGGCGATCGTGGGGGAGGCGGGCCTGGCCGCGCCGCTGTTCGACAACCGAGGGGCGGTGGTCGGGGCGATCGGCCTGGCCGGCCCGGTCGAGCACCTGCTGCCCGACGGGCCCGCCGCCGAGGCGGTGGCGGCGGTCAAGCAGGCCGCGCGGGGGCTCTCGCGCGAGCTGGGCGCCGGCCGGCTGTCGGCCCCAGGCGCCGGCGCCTGAGGTCGCGGACCCGCCGGTCCGGCCCTACGATGGCGACATGACCATCCCCTTGCGGAGTCGCACGGTCCGCCTGGACCCGGAGGTCGACCCGCTCGGGCTGGCCGGAGCGACCGGCTTCGTCTGGAGCGCCCCGAGCGGCGCGCTGGCCGGTCTCGGCGCCGCCGCCCGCGTCCCCCTTGCCACCGGCGCCGGCAGGATCGAGCGGGCCGCCGAGGCGGTCGCCGCCCTGCTCGGGGCCGCCGAGGTCGACGACCCCGACGGCAGCGGCCTCGGCCCGGTCGCGGTCGGCGCGCTGCCGTTCCACGCCGGCTCGCCTGGCGAGTTGCTGGTGCCCGCCCTGGTGGTTCGCAGGGGACCGGACGGTCTGGCGTGGGCGACCACCACCGGCCACGGGCCGGCGCCGCCGCAGGCCGCCGACCTGCTGGCCCGGCTGCGGTCCGGGGGGGTCCGGGGGACCCCGGGGGGGTCCTCCGGCCCGACCGGAGGGGTCCAGGGGACGCCGCCCTGGCCGGCCGGCCGCCGTCTCGACGGTCGCTCGGCGGCGCTCCACGCCTGGCGGGCGGCCGTCGCCAGCGCGCTCGACGAGATCGCGGCCGGACGGCTCGACAAGGTGGTGCTCGCCCGCGAGGCGGTGGTCGAGGCCGACCGGCCGTTCCCGCGGGCGGCGCTGCTGCGGCGCCTACGGGCGCGCGAGGCCGGGACGCTGCTGTACGCCAGCGGCGGCTTCCTCGGCGCCAGCCCGGAGCTGCTGGTGAGCAGGCGGGGCGCGACCGCGGTCTCCCGGCCGATGGCCGGCACGGCGGCGCTCGGCGCGGCCGCCGCCGCCGAGGCCGACGACCTGGCCCGCCTGGCGGACTCCCCCAAGGAGGCGGTCGAGCACCGCCTGGTGGTCGAGGCGGTCGCCGAGGGCCTGGCCAAGGTCGCCGACCGGGTCGAGGTGGGCCGCCCGGAGGTGGTGCGCCTCACCACCGTCGCCCACCTGGCCACCGAGGTCGCCGCCACGCTCACCGAGCCGCTGCCGTCGGCGCTGGAGCTGGCCGGCCTGCTCCAGCCGACCCCGGCGGTGGCCGGCACCCCGAGGGACGCCGCGCTTGCCGCCATCGCCGCCCTCGAGCCGTTCGACCGGGGCCGCTACGCCGGCCCGGTCGGCTGGGTGGACGCCGCCGGGGACGGCGAGTGGGCGGTCGCACTGCGCTGCGCCGAGCTGCACGGTCGCCGGGCCCGGCTGCTCGCCGGGGCCGGCATCGTCCCCGGCTCCGACCCGGACGCCGAGTGGGCCGAGACCGAGCACAAGCTCAAGGCCATGCTGGAGGTCCTCCTCGACGGCTGACCGACGCTCCGGACGCGTGGCCGCCGCCCAGCCTAGCCGCCGACCGCGGCGGCGACCGCCTCGGTCAGCGCCCGGTGGCGGGCCAGGTTGGCGGCCCGGTCGCTGCTGACCAGCAGCAGCTCGGTGCCGCCGCCGGCGAGCGCCGCCTCCAGCGCCGGCAGCAGGTCGGTGGCCTTCTCCACCCTCCGGCAGGGCAGGCGGGCGGCGGCGGCCAGGGCGGCCAGGTCGAGGCCGTGGGGGGTGCCGAACAGCGGCTCGAACAGGTCGGCGGCCAGCTCGGCCTGCGGCAGGAACGAGAAGATCCCGCCGCCGCCGTTGTCGCAGACGACCAGCGCGGCGCCGCGGGCCCGGCCGGCCGCCCCCAGCAGGCTGGAGGCGTCGTGGAGCAGGGTCAGGTCGCCGCACAGCGCCGCCACCGGCTCGTCGCCGGCCGCGGCCACCCCGAGGGCGGTGGCCACGAACCCGTCGATCCCGGACAGGCCCCGGTTGGCGACGAACCGGAGGCCCTCGCGTGGCCGCGCGAACGCGTCCAGGTCGCGGACCGGCATGCTGGCGCCGACCACCAGCGTGGCACCGTCGGGCAGGCCGGCGGCCAGGTCGCGGGCGACCCGCCCCTCGAACGGCTCCGCCCACTCGTCCAGCAGCCCGTCGATCGCCCGCCTGGCCAGCTGCTCCGCCTCCAGCCAGGCGGCCAGCCAGCGGCTGCGCCCGGAGCGGCCGGCGCGCCCGGCGCCCTCTCCGGCCGCGCCGGCGCCGCCGGGGACGCCGAGGTCGGCCGCCACGGCGCCGAGCAGCGCCGACGGGTCGGCCAGCAGGCGCAGGGCGGCACCGCGGCCAGGGTCCAGCCAGCCGCCGGCCGGGTCGACCAGCACCTGGGGGACCGACGGGTCCAGCCAGCCGGCCAGCGCCTTGCTGGTCGGCCCGCCGCCGACCCGCACCACCAGCTCGGGACGGTGGGCGGCGGCGAACCCCGGCGCCCGCAGCAGCCCGTCGTAGGTGGAGACCGCCTGGGGGCCGCGGCGGGCGCCGGAGACCGGGTCGGCCAGCACCGGCCAGCCGCTGGCCGCGGCGAACGCGTCGGCCGCCGCCGGCGCCAGCTCCGCCCCCCAGCCGGCCACCAGCAGCCCACGGGGCGCGGCCCGCACCGCCCCTGCCAGCTCGGCCACCTCCTCCGCCGCCGGCGGCCGGCCGCCGGCCGGCGCCGCCGTCCACGGCGCCCCGCCAGGCCGCCCGGGCGCCGGCGCGCCGCCGAGCCGCGGCCACGCGCCCCGCCCGGCGTCCTGCGGCCTGCCGCCGGAGCCGGATGGAACCAGCGGCTCGGCGAACGCGAGGTTCAGGTGCACCGGGCCCGCCGGGGGGGTGGTCGCCGCCGCCCAGGCGCGGCTGGCGAGCGAACGCCAGTAGCGGCCGGCGTCCGGGTCGTCGCCGGCCGGGCCCACCTCGCAGAACCAGCGCACCGCCGTCCCGTACAGCTTGAGCTGGTCGGTGGTCTGGTTGGCGCCGGTCCCGCGCAGCTCCGGCGGCCGGTCGGCGGTCAGCACCAGCAGCGGCGTGCGGGCGTGGTCGGCCTCCAGCACCGCCGGGTGGAGGTTGGCGGCCGCCGTCCCCGAGGTGCAGAGCACGGCCGCCGGCCTGCCCGAGCGCTTGGCCGCGCCGAGCGCGAAGAACGCCGCCGAGCGCTCGTCCACGTGGACGTGGACGCGGATCCGCGGATGCTCCGCCAGGGCCAGCGCCAGCGGCGCCGACCGCGACCCAGGGGCCAGGCAGGCGTCGGACAGCCCGGCCCTGGCCAGCTCGTCCACCAGGGTGAGCGCCAGCCGCCTGCCCGGACCGCCGGTCAAGGTAGGCTCCCTGGATGCCCGACCACCTCGCCGAGGGCGAGCCCGCCCTCCACGCCGTCGCCGACGGCGGGCCCGGGACGCCGGAGGCTCGGGTGGTGCTGGTCCACGGCTTCACCCAGACCCTGGCCGCCTGGGAGCCGGTCGCCGCCCGCCTGGGCGCCCGCTGGCGGGTGCTGCGGGTCGACCTGCCGGGGCACGGCGGCTCCGCGGCGGTGCGGGCCGGCTTCGCCGAGGCGGCCGGGCTGCTGGGGGCGTGCGGCGGGCGGGCCGCCTACGTCGGCTACTCGCTCGGCGGCCGGCTCTGCCTGCGCCTGGCCCTCGACCGGCCGGACCTGGTCAGGGCGCTGGTGCTGCTGGGCGCCTCGCCGGGGATCGCCGACCCGGCCGCGCGGGCCGAGCGGGCGGCCGCCGACGAGGCGCTCGCGGCGGGCCTCGAGCGCGACGGCGTCGCCAGCTTCCTGGACCGCTGGCTGGCCGGGCCGCTGTTCGCGACGCTGCCGCCGGAGCGGGCCGGCCGGGCCGCGCGGCTGGCCAACAGCCCCGCCGGGCTGGCCGCGGCGCTGCGCCGGCTCGGCGCGGGCGCGCAGGAGCCGCTGTGGCAGCGGCTGGCCGGGCTGCGCTGCCCGACCCTGCTGCTGGCCGGCGCGCTGGACGCGAGGTTCGCCGCCGTCGCCGAGCAGATGGCCGAGGCGATCGGCGGGCGCGCGCGGGTCGCGCTGGTGCCGGGCGCCGGCCACGCCGCCCAGCTGGAGCGGCCCGCCGAGGTGGCCGCGCTGCTGGAGGGGTTCCTGGCCGAGCA
>DASYRU010000200.1:0-6531 GCA_036004165.1 Actinomycetota bacterium | reverse complement strand
GAACGAGAACGCCTCCTCGGTCCAGGACCGGTGGACGATCTCGAGCTGCTCGGCCAGGATCTCGATGCGGGTGGCGGTCGGCGGCATCGCGAAGCCGTAGGCGCGGTGCTCGCCCTCGTTCCAGCCCGCCCCCAGCCCCAGCTCGACCCGCCCACCGGAGACGTGGTCGACGGTGACCACGTTCTTGGCCAGCACCGAGGGGTGGCGGAAGGTCGCCGGCGACACCAGCGTGCCCAGCCGGATGCGGCTGGTCCGGGCGGCGAGGGCCGCAAGGGTGGACCAGGCGTCCAGCGAGCCGCGTTCGCGCATGCCCATCACCGACCCGTAGTGGTCGGACCGGAACAACCCCTCCAGCCCATGCTCCTCACAGGCGCCGGCCAGGCCGAGCCACTGCTCCCAGGTGACGTCCTCCTGACCCTCGATCATCAGGCAGACCCGCATGCTCACGCTCCTCTCGCAGGATGTGGCCACCAAAGGCGTTCGCACATCACCGTACGTCCAACCTGATCACCCTCATGACCCGTGATCATGGTGATGCACGAACGCCTTTGAGGGGACGTTACGATGACCGCCATGCCAAGGGCACACGCGAACGGCATCGAGCTCGAGTACGAGGTGACCGGCGATCCCGACGGTCGGCCGCTGCTGCTGGTGCAGGGGCTCGGCGCCCAACTGGTCGCCATCGAGCACGACTTCTGCGCCGGCCTGGCCGCCCGCGGGTTCCGCGTGGTCCGCTTCGACAACCGCGACGTCGGCCTGTCCACCAGGCTCGACGGCGCGCCGGCGCCCAACTTCGCCGCCGTCTGGGAGGGGGACCGCTCCACGCTGGCCTACACCCTCGAGGACATGGCCGACGACGCCGCCGGCCTGCTCGACGCCCTGCAGATCCCCTCCGCCCACCTGGCCGGCATCTCGCTCGGCGGGATGATCGCCCAGCTGCTGGCCATCCGGCACCCGGCGAAGGTGCTGTCGCTGGCCTCGATCATGTCCACCACCGGCGAGCGGCGCGTCGGCCAGGCGAGCGCCGAGGGAGCGGGGGTGCTGTTCACCCCGATGCCGGCCGAGCGGGACCGCTTCCTGGAGCAGGCGGTCGCCAACGCGCGCGCGGCGGGCGCCGGTACGGCCTTCCCGTTCGACGCCGAGGCCTCCAGGCGTGCGGCGGCCCGCAGCTACGACCGCGCCTACTACCCCGCCGGGGTGGGTCGGCAGCTCGCCGCCGCGCTGGCCGCCGCCGACCGGACCGAGGCGCTGCGGTCGCTGCGGGTGCCGACGCTGGTCGTCCACGGCGACGCCGACAAGATCATCGCGGTCAGCGGCGGCGAGGCGACCGCCGCGGCGGTGCCCGGCGCCCGCCTGCTGCTGGTCCCCGGCCTCGGCCACGAGCTGCCGCGGGGCGTCTGGGAGACCCTGGCCGACGCGATCGCGGAGAACGCCGACCGTGCCGCCTGAAGGTCCGCTGCGGGTGGTGTTCCTGGCCCACGCGTTCCCCCGCCACCTGCACGACGTCGCCGGCGGCTTCCTGCTGCGGCTGGCCGTCGCCCTGCGCGGCGAGGGCGTCGAGGTCGCCGCGGTCGCCCCGGCGGCCCCCGGCCTTGCCACCAGGGAGCGGCTCGCTGGGGTCGCCGTGCGGCGCTACCGCTACGCTCCCGCCCGCGCCGAGCGGCTCGCCTACGCCGGGGAGATGCACCGGCGGGCGGCATCGCCGGGCGGGGCGCTCGCCCTGGCGGGCCTGCTCGCCGCCGGCGCGCTCGCCGCCAGGTCGGTCTGCCGCCGCGCCGACCTGCTGCACGCCCACTGGTGGTTCCCGGCCGGCGTGCAGGCGCTGGCCGCCAGGACCGGCCTGCCGCTGGTCACCACCCTGCACGGCACCGACGTGCGGCTGGCCCGATCCCGCCCGGCCGCGCGGGCCGCCTGCGCCCGGGTGCTGCGCGCCTCCGACCGGGTCACCGCCGCGTCGAGCTGGCTGGCCGAGGAGGCGGGCACCTTCGCCCCCGAGCTGGCTGGCAGCGTCCAGGTCGCCCCCATGCCGGTCGACCAGGCCGTCTTCGGCCCCGGCGACGCCGAGCGGCGGCGCGACGAGCTGCTGTTCGTGGGCCGGCTGGACGGGCAGAAGGGCGCCGACGTCGCGCTGCGCGCCCTCGCCGAGCTGCGCGGACGGGCGGCCGGTCTCCCCCTCCGCATCGTCGGGGACGGGCCGGGCGCCGAAGGGCTGCGGCGGCTGGCCGGCGAGCTGGGGGTGGCCGGACGGGTCCGCTGGGAAGGTCAGCTCCCCCAGGCCGAGCTGGCCGACCGCTACCGCCGGGCGGCGGCCCTGCTGGTGCCGGGGCGTGACGAGGGCCTCGGGCTGGTCGCGGTCGAGGGTCAGCTGTCCGGCGCCCCGGTGGTCGCGGCCGCCTCCGGCGGCCTGCTCGACGTGGTCGCCGACGGCCGCACCGGGCGGACCTTCCCGCCGGGCCAGCCGGCCGCCCTGGCGCGGGTGGTGGAGGAGGTGGTGGCCGGCCAGGCGGCAGGGCTGGCCGAGGCCGGCCGGCGAGCTGCGCTGTCCCGCTTCGGCGTCGCCGCCGTCGCCCGCAGCTACGCGGCCGTCTACGCCGAGGCGCTGCAGGCGCGCCGGCATCGCCGAGCTGGGGCGTGACCGTGCCAGGGGGCAGGCTCGGGGTGGACGTCGGCGGGACCTTCACCGACCTGGTGGCGCTGCTGGACGGGGAGCTGGTCACGGCCAAGGTGCCGTCGACCCCCAGGGACCAGGCGCGTGGGGTCGTGCATGCGATCGAGGTCGCCGAGCTGGTCCCTGGGGTGGCGGCCAGCTTCGCCCACGGTTCCACGGTGGCCACCAACGCGCTGCTGGAGCGGCGCGGCGCCCGCACCGCCCTGGTCACCACCGAGGGCTTCCGGGACCTGCTGGAGATCGGCCGGCAGAACCGCCCGTCCCTGTACGACCTGACCAGGGACCGGCCGCCCGCGCTGGTCCCGCGAGAGCTGCGCTTCACCGTCCGGGAACGCATCGGTCCCGACGGGGTGCTGCTGCCGCTGGACGAGGAATCCCTCCGCGCCGCCGTCCACGCCTGCCGCGACGCCGGGGTGGAGGCGGTGGCCGTCTGCCTGCTGTTCGGCTTCCTGCACCCGGAGCACGAGCGGCGGGTCGGGGCGGCGCTGCGGGAGGCGCTGCCGGAGGTGGCTGTGTCGCTCTCCTGCGAGGTGCTGCCGGAGTTCCGGGAGTACGAGCGCTGCTCCACCACCGTCTGCGACGGCTACCTGACCCCGACGCTGGCCGCCTACCTCCGCAGCCTCGCCGACCAGGTCGAGGCCCGCGGGCTGCCGGCGCCGCTGGTGATGCAGTCCTCCGGCGGCGTGGTCGAGATCGGGACGGCGGCGGCCCACGCCGCCAGCTGCATCCTCTCCGGGCCGGCGGGCGGGGTCGTCGGCGCCGCCTGGGTGGCAGGACGCAGCGGCTTCCACGACCTGCTCACCTTCGACATGGGCGGGACCTCGACCGACGTCGCCCCGGTCCTCGGCGGCGTGGTGCAGACCACCACCGAGTCGGTGGTGGCCGGGGTGCCGCTCAAGCTGCCGATGGTCGACGTGCACACCGTCAGCGCCGGCGGCGGCTCGATCGCCTGGGTCGACGCCGGCGGGGCGCTGCGGGTCGGTCCCCGCTCGGCCGGCGCCGACCCCGGCCCCGCCGCCTACGGCCGCGGCGGCCAGGAGCCCACCGTCACCGACGCCGACCTGTTCCTCGGCTACCTGCCGGACGCCGCCGAGCTGGGCGGCGAGGTCCGGCTCGACCGGGGGCTGGCCGAGGCGGCGCTGCACCGTCTCGGCCGGCGGGCAGGACTGGACGCGCAGCAGACCGCGCTCGGCATCGTCCGGGTTGCCGACGCGGAGATGACCAGGGCGCTGCGCGTCATCAGCGTCGAACGCGGCCTCGACCCGCGCGAGCTGACCCTGGTCGCCTTCGGCGGCGCAGGGGGCCTGCACGCCTGCGCCCTGGCCGAGGAGCTGGGGATCGGCCGCGTGCTGGCCCCGCGGGCCGCCGGGGTGCTGAGCGCGCTCGGCCTTGCCATCTCGGACGTGCGCCGCGACCAGGTCCGTCCGTTCATGGCCGAGCTGGGCGCCGCCGACCCAAAGGAGCTCGCCCATCACCATGGCGTCCGACCTGATCGCCCTCAGGGATCCCGTGGTCTTGGTGATGCGCGAGCTCCTTTGGCCGAGGTCGAGGCGCGCTTCGCGGAGATGGAGGAGCGCGCCCGCGAGCAGCTCGCCGGCGACGCCCGCCTGACGGTGACCCGCCTGGCCGACGCCCGCTACCAGGGCCAGTCGTTCGAGCTCACGGTGGGCGCGGAGGACCAAGAGGGGCTGGCCGGCCGCTTCCACGCAGAGCACGAGCGCCGCTACGGCTACCGCATGGAGGACGAGACGGTGGAGCTGGTGAACCTGCGCCTGGTGGCGACCGTGCCCGGCGCCAAGCCCGAGCTGCGAGAGGGCCCGCCGCGGCGGGCGGCCGTCCCCGGTCGCCGGCGGGCCGGCTTCGACGGCGACTGGCTCGAGGTCGACGTGTGGCGACGCGCCGACCTGGGCGCCGGCAGCGGCATCCGGGGGGCCGCGGTGGTGGAGTTCGCCGAGTCGACCGTGCTCGTCCGCCCCGGCTGGCAGGGAACGGTGGACCGGGTCGGCACGCTGGTCCTGGAGCGCCAGCCGTGACCGTGGCGGTCGGGCCGGGGCGGATGGACCCGATCACCCTCTCCGTCCTGACCAGCGCCCTGTCCGGCATCGCCGAGGAGATGGGCACGGTCCTGGTCCGCAGCGCCTACTCCTCCAACATCAAGGAGCGGCGGGACTGCTCCGCGGCGCTGTTCGACGCGCGCGGGCGCATGGTCGCCCAGGCGGAGCACATCCCCGTGCACCTCGGCGCCATGCCGGAGGCGGTGGCCGCGGTGATGGCCCGCCACCCCGGCCCCGGCGACGTCTACGTCGTCAACGACCCCTACTCCGGCGGCAACCACCTGCCCGACATCACCATGGTCTCCTACCTCGGCACCGACCAGGAGGCGTTCGGGTTCGCCGTCACCCGCGCCCACCACTCCGACGTCGGCGGCATGCAGCCGGGCTCCATGCCAGCAGGCTCCCGCGACATCTGGTCCGAAGGCCTGGTCATCCCGCCGGTGCGGCTGGTCAGCGCGGGCGAGTACGTCCCCGACGTGCTGGAGATCATCCTGGCGAACACCCGCACCCCGAGGGTGCGCCGCGGCGACTTCCGCGCCCAGATCGCCGCCAACCGCCTCGCCCAGGAGCGGCTCGCCGACCTGATGGAGCGCCGCGGCCGCGACATCGTCCTGGCCGCCTTCGACGAGGTCATCGCCTACACCGAGCGCCACACCCGCGAGGCCGTCCGGCGGCTCCCCGACGGCGAGTACACCGCCGTCAGCGAGATCGAGGGCGACGGCGTCATCGACGACGACATCCCGCTCCGGGTCGCCGTGCGGGTGGCCGGCGACCGGCTCACCGTCGACTTCACCGGCACCGCCGACGCCGTCCCCGGCAACGTCAACTGCCCGCTGTCGGTGACCCGCTCGGCGTGCTTCTTCGCGCTGCGGGTGCTGCTGTCCGACGATATCCCCGCCAACGCCGGCACCTACGCCCCCCTCCGCATCGTCGCCCCCGAGGGCAGCCTGGTGAACGCCAGGCGTCCCAGCGCCGTGGTCGCCGGCAACGTCGAGACCAGCCAGCGGCTGGCCGACACCGTCCTGGCCGCGCTGGCCGAGGTCGCCGACCTGCCGGCGGGCGGGCAGGGGACCATGAACAACGTCAACATCGGCGGCCGCGGCTGGACCTACTACGAGACCATCGGCGGCGGCCAGGGCGCCAGCTCCACGGCCCCGGGCCCCTCCGGCGTCCACGTCGGCATGAGCAACACCCTCAACACCCCCATCGAGGCGTTCGAGCTGGAGTACCCGATGCGGGTCGAGCGCTTCGAGCTGGCCCGCGGCAGCGGCGGCGACGGCCGCCACCGGGGCGGCGACGGCGTCGTCCGCTCGATCCGGGTGCTCGAGCCGGCCACGCTGTCGCTGCTCACCGACCGGCGCCGCCACCGCCCGCAGGGCAGGGCCGGCGGCGGTCCAGGCGCCCCCGGCCGCAACCAGCGCAACGGCGAGGATCTGCCGCCCAAGGTCAGCGTGCCGTTGGACGCCGGCGACGTGGTCACGGTCACCACGCCCGGTGGTGGGGGGTGGGGCCGCCGCCCGGGGGGTGGGCCGCCAGGTGGTGGCCGCCCGGGGGGCGCCCCCCTCCCTCCGGGAACTACAGTCGGTCGGGCGGCGCCCCCCGGGCGGCTTCGATCCTAGTTGGCTCGGCGGGGTGCCGTGGGTCGGCGTGGCCGGTGTGACTGGAGCGCTTCGGCGTAGATGGCGGCGTAGGCGCGGGCGGCGGCGGTGGTGGTGAAGCGGGCGGCGGCGGACTGGCGGCCCGCCTCGGCCAGGCGGGCGGCGGTGGCCGGGTTGGCCACGACCGTCTCGATGGTTCTCGCCAGGGCGG
>DASYRU010000199.1:0-4027 GCA_036004165.1 Actinomycetota bacterium | reverse complement strand
GACCACGTCCCTGGTGATCGTGCTGCCCGGCGGGAAGTCGAACAGCAGCACCCGGTAGCCCTGCCCGGCGAACGACCTGGCCTGCGGCAGCCACTCGCAGAGGTCGCTCCCGGACTGGTGGCCGAGCACGATGCCGTCGCGGCCGGACCCCAGCGTCAGCCCGACGGTGTCGCCGCCGCCGGCCCGGAAGCGGAACGCCTTGGCCTGCTCGTCGGCCTCCAGGCAGCCCTTGGCGACCGGCACGGCGTCGGCCGCCGCGGTGGTGGTCGGCGCGGCGGTGGTCGGCGCTGGCGCCTGGGCGCCGTCCTGACGGTCGCCGCCGCCGCAGCCCGCCGCCAGCAGCCAGACACCGAGGAGCAGCGCCGCCGGGCGGCGCCGCCGGATCCCACCCATGGCGCCAGCAAACGCCGGCCGGGCAGCCAGGTCAACGAAGAGTTTCCTGAGAGCGCCGAGGTGGAGCGGTCCGCCCCGCCGCGCTAGCCTGAGTGGAGACGGTGACCAGCGGGCGAAGGGCGGGAACGGATGGCGGAGCAGCTGGAGCGGCGGGCGGAGCGGACGCCGGCCCGCTTCGACCTTGGCTACGCGCCGGCGCCCGAGGCGACCGACCACGTCAAGATCCGCGCCGACCACGGCCTGCTGATCGGCGGCCACTGGGTCGCGCCCGCCTCCGACCGGTACTTCAAGACCATCAACCCGGCCACCGAGGAGGTCCTGGCCGAGGTCGCCGAGGCCGGCGACGAGGACGTCGAGGCGGCCGTCAGGGCCGCCCGCACCGCCTACGCCAAGGTCTGGTCGCGCATGTCCGGCGCCGAGCGGGCCAAGTACCTGTACCGCATCGCCCGGGTCATCCAGGAGCGCGCCAGGGAGCTGGCGGTGCTGGAGACCATGAACGGCGGCAAGCCGATCAAGGAGTCCCGCGACGTCGACGTGCCGCTGGCCGCCGCGCACTTCTTCTACCACGCCGGCTGGGCCGACAAGCTCGACTACGCCTTCCCCGGCCGCCACCCCGCGCCGCTCGGGGTGGCCGCCCAGGTCATTCCCTGGAACTTCCCGCTGCTGATGGCCGCGTGGAAGCTCGCGCCGGCGCTGGCGGCCGGCAACACCGTGGTGCTCAAGCCCGCCGAGACCACCTCGCTGACGGCGCTGCGGCTCGGCGAGATCCTCCAGGAGGTGGAGCTGCCAGACGGCGTGGTCAACATCATCACCGGCGCCGGTGGCACCGGCGCCAGCCTGGTCGGCCATCCGGGGGTCGACAAGGTCGCCTTCACCGGCTCCACCGAGGTCGGCAAGCAGATCCAGCGCACCCTTGCCGGGTCGGGCAGGAAGCTCACCCTGGAGCTCGGGGGCAAGGCGGCCAACATCGTCTTCGAGGACGCCCCCCTGGACCAGGCCGTCGAGGGGATCATCAACGGCATCTACTTCAACCAGGGCCACGTCTGCTGCGCCGGGTCGCGGCTGCTGGTGCAGGAGTCGATCGCCGAACCGCTGGTCGCCAAGCTCAAGCGGCGCATGACCACCCTGCGGGTCGGCGACCCGCTGGACAAGAACACCGACGTGGGCGCGATCAACTCCCGCGCCCAGCTGGAGAAGATCCGGGAGCTGGTCGCCGCCGGCGAGGCCGACGGCGCCGAGGCGTGGCAGCCGCCCTGCGAGCTGCCCGACCGCGGCTTCTGGTTCCGGCCCACCGTCTTCACCCGGGTCGCCCAGTCCTACCGGATCGCCCAGGAGGAGATCTTCGGCCCGGTCCTGTCGGTGCTCACCTTCCGCACCCCCGATGAGGCGGTGGAGAAGGCCAACAACACCCCCTACGGGCTGTCGGCCGGGGTCTGGACCGACAAGGGCAGCCGCATCCTCGACCTGGCGGCCAGGATGCGTGCCGGGGTGGTGTGGGCCAACACCTTCAACCGCTTCGACCCCACCTCCCCGTTCGGCGGCTACCAGGAGTCCGGCTTCGGCCGCGAAGGCGGCCGCCACGGCCTCGCCGCCTACCTCGACCTGGGAGGCGAGCGTGGCCGAGGCTGAGCGGCTGGACGTGCGCAAGACCTACAAGCTGTACATCGGCGGCAAGTTCCCGCGCACCGAGTCGGGGCGCTCCTACCTGGTCAGCGACGCCAAGGGCCGGCCGTGGGCGAACGCCTGCCGGGCGTCGCGCAAGGACGTCCGCGACGCCGTCCAGGCCGCCCGCGCCGCGTTCCCGGGGTGGGCGTCGGCGACCGCCTACAACCGCGGCCAGATCCTCTACCGGGTCGCCGAGATGCTCGAGGGCCGCCGTGAGCAGTTCGTCGACGAGGTCGCCAGAGCCGAGGGGGCGACCCGCCGGACGGCCAGCCAGGCGGTCGCCAAGGCGGTCGACCGCTGGGTCTGGTACGCCGGCTGGGCCGACAAGCTCGCGCAGGTGTTCGGCTCCTCCAACCCGGTCGCCGGCCCCTACTTCAACTTCTCGGTGCCGGAGCCGACCGGGGTGGTCGGCGTGGTCGCCCCCGCCGGGTCGTCGCTGCTGGGGCTGGTGTCGCGGCTCGCCCCGGTGATCGTCTCCGGCAACACCGCGGTGGTGGTCGCCTCGGAGGGCCGACCGCTGCCCGCCATCACCCTGGCGGAGGTGCTGGCCACCAGCGACCTGCCTGGCGGGGTGGTCAACGTCCTCACCGGCTTCCCCGCCGAGCTGATCGGCCCGCTGGCCGCGCACATGGACGTCAACGCGCTCGACCTCGCCGGCCTCGACCTGGCCCTGTACCGCGAGGCCGAGCTGGCCGCCGCCGAGAACGTCAAGCGGGTCGTCCCCCCGGTCAAGCTGTCCGCCCGCGACTGGCTGTCGGACGCCAACGGCCAGGATCCCTACTGGATCGCCGCCTTCCTTGAGGTCAAGACCGTCTGGCATCCGGTCGGGGTGTAGCCGCTCAGGTAGCATTGGAAGCTCCAGCCACCGACCGCCAGCGAAGCCGTCGCTGGTGGGCGCACAGGGAGGCTTCCATTGCCCAACGACCCCATGGACGCGATCGTCAACCTGGCCAAGCGCCGAGGCTTCGCCTTCCCGTCGAGCGAGATCTACGGCGGGATCCGCTCGAGCTATGACTACGGTCCGCTCGGGGTCGAGCTGAAGAACAACATCAAGCGCGCCTGGTGGCGGGCTGTGGTGCAGCTCCGCGACGACGTCGTCGGCCAGGACGCGGCCATCATCATGGCCCCCAAGGTGTGGGAGGCCTCCGGGCACCTCGAGTCGTTCTCCGACCCGCTGGTCGAGTGCACCAACTGCCACCAGCGCTACCGCGAAGATCACCTGCAGGAGAGGTTCCAGGCCAAGCACGGCCGGCCGCCCGAGCCGGGCGAGCTGACCTGCCCCAACTGCGGCAAAGGCCCGTTCACCGACCCCCGCAACTTCAACCTGATGTTCAAGACCTTCATGGGCCCGGTCGAGGACGCCTCGGCGGTGGTCTGGCTGCGGCCGGAGACCGCCCAGGGGATCTTCGTCGACTTCCCCTTCGTGCAGACGGTCAGCCGCAAGAAGATCCCCTTCGGGATCGCCCAGATCGGCAAGGCGTTCCGCAACGAGATCACCCCGGGCAACTTCATCTTCCGGACCCGCGAGTTCGAGCAGATGGAGCTCGAGTTCTTCGTCGAGCCGGGCAAGGACGAGGAGTGGCTGGAGTTCTGGATCGAGGAGCGCCGCCGCTGGTACCTGGACCTCGGCCTGCGCGAGGAGAACCTGCGCCTGCGCGTGCACGGACCGGAGGAGCTGGCCCACTACGCCAAGCGCGCGGTCGACGTCGAGTACAAGTTCCCGTTCGGCTGGTCGGAGCTCGAGGGCATCGCCAACCGGGCCGACTTCGACCTCTCCCAGCACCAGAAGTTCTCCGGCCAGGACCTCTCCTACCACGACCAGGAGTCCGACACCCACTACATCCCCTACGTGGTGGAGCCGTCGGCCGGGGTCGACCGCTCGGCGCTGGCGTTCCTGGTCGACGCCTACCGGGAGGAGGCGGCGCCGACCGCCTCCGGCGGGACCGAGCAGCGCACCGTGCTCCGCTTC
>DASYRU010000198.1:0-3921 GCA_036004165.1 Actinomycetota bacterium | reverse complement strand
TGTCCGACAAGGTGGTGGTGCTGGACTTCGGCCGCAAGATCGCCGAGGGCGAGCCCGCGGCGGTCCGCGAGGACCCGGCGGTGGTGCAGGCCTACCTGGGGGTGCCGGCATGACCGCCCTGCTGGAGGTCGAGGGCCTTCGCGCCGGCTACGGGCCGGTGCGGGCGCTGCACGGCGTCGACCTCGCCGTCCAGGAGGGTGGCATGGTCGCGATCCTCGGACCGAACGGCGCCGGGAAGACCACCCTCCTGCGGGCGCTCACCGGCATGGTGCACACCAGCGGAAGGATCAGCTTCGACGGTCGCAGCCTGGCGGGGCTGTCGACCTCCACGATCGCGCGGCTCGGCGTGGCGCACGTCCCCGAGGGGCGCGGCACCTTCCCGGCGCTGACCGTCGAGGAGAACCTGCGGCTGGGCGCCTACACCCGCCACGACGCCGCCGGGGTCCGCGCCGACATCGACCGCTGGTGCCGGGTGTTCCCGCAGCTCGCAGAGCGGCGCGGCCAAGCGGCCGGCAACCTCTCCGGCGGCGAGCAGCAGATGCTGGCGATCGCCCGCGCGCTGCTGCTGCGGCCCCGGTTGCTGCTGCTCGACGAGCCGTCGCTGGGGCTGGCCCCGATGGTCACCCGCGAGCTGTTCGCGGTGCTCGGCCTGGTCAAGCGGGAGCAGCGCACCACCATGCTGCTGGTCGAGCAGAACGCCAACCTCGCGCTCGAGCTCGCCGACCACGCCTACGTGCTGGAGGCGGGCCGCACCGTGCTGGCCGGTCCCGCCGGGCAGGTCAGGTCCGACGAGGACGTCCGGCGCGCCTACCTGGGCTACTGAGGAGGGCGATGGAACGGCTCCTGCAGACGGTGGTCGACGGGGTCGCCGACGGGTCGATCTACGCCGCGCTGGCGCTGGCGCTGGTCCTGATCTTCCGCTCGACCGGGATCGTGAACTTCGCCCAAGGGGAGATGGCGATGTTCGCGACCTTCATCGCCTGGGCCCTCCACGACGGCGGGCGGCCGCTGTGGCTCGCGCTGCTCGCCGCGTTCGCGGCCGCGTTCCTCGGCGGCATGGCGATCGAACGGCTGCTGATCCGCCCGGTCGAGGGCGCCGACGCCATCACCAAGGTGATCGTCACGCTTGGCCTGTTCATCCTGGTCAACGCCGCCGCCGGCTGGATCTGGGGGTTCACCAACCGAGGCTTCCCGTCCGTCTTCCCCAGCGGCGTCGCGCGGCTCGGCGGGGTCGCGCTGTCGATCGAGTCGCTCGGGATCATCGGCGTGCTGCTGGCCGTCGTGGGGCTGCTGGGGTTGCTGTTCCAGCGGACCAAGCTCGGCCTGGCGATGCGCGCGGCGGCGCAGAACCCCGACTCGAGCCGGCTGGTCGGCATCCGCGTCGGCCGCATGCTGATGCTCGGCTGGGGCCTGGCGGCGCTGCTGGGCGCGCTCGCCGGGGTGCTGGTCGCGCCGCGGCTGTTCCTCGACGTCAACCTCATGGGCGGGGTGCTCGTGTACGCCTTTGCGGGCGCCGCGCTCGGCGGCTTCGACTCGCCCCTTGGGGCGGTGGTGGGAAGCTGGATCATCGGCGTCACCGAGAACCTCGCCGGTACCTACGTCAGCGCCGTCGGCGCCGACCTGAAGGTGCTGGTGCCGCTGGCGGTCATCTTCGTGGTGCTGCTGGTGCGCCCGTCGGGGCTGTTCGGCTCGCCGGAGGTGAGCCGCACATGACGCTCCTCCGGGTCCAGGCGGACGGACGTCGCCGGCAGGCGCTGCGCGCCTCGGCCCTGGTGGTGGTCGTGCTGGTGGCGGTGGGCATCCCCTTCAACACCGACCGGGTCGTCAACGGGCAGCTCACGCTGGTGCTGGTCTACGCCGTCGCCGCCCTCGGGCTGAACCTGCTGGTCGGCTACAGCGGGCAGATCTCCCTGGGGCACGGCGCCTTCTTCGCCATCGGCGCCTACACGGCGGCGACCCTGATCGCCAAGGCACAGGTCCCCTACCCGCTGACGGTGCCGGCCGCGGCGCTGCTCTGCTTCGCCCTGGGCTACGCCTTCGGGGTGCCGGCGCTGCGCCTGCGAGGGCCGTACCTGGCGCTGGTCACGCTGGCGCTGGCGATCGCGACCCCGCCGCTGATCAAGCGCTTCGAGGGACTCACCGGCGGGGTGCAGGGCATGAGCGTGCCGCAGCCGGCGGTGCCGGGCTGGCTGCCCGTCGACCAGGACCAGTTCCTCTATCTGCTGGTGCTTTCCGTCGTCGCGCCGATGTTCCTGCTGGTCGCCAACCTGACCCGAGGCGGGCTGGGACGGGCGCTGGTCTCGATCCGCGACGACGAGCGTGCCGCGACCACCATGGGCGTGGACCGCGCGCGGATCAAGAGCCGCGTGTTCGCCTGGAGCGCCGCCTACGCCGGCGTCGGCGGTGCGCTGTTCGCCCTCACGTTGGGCTTCGTCGCGCCGGAGTCGTTCAACCTGGCGCTGTCGTTCGGCTTCCTCGCCGCGATCGTGATCGGCGGGCTGGGGACCGTCGGCGGCGCGCTGTTCGGCGCGTTGTTCGTCGAGTTCGTGCCGCAGTACGCGGAGCGCGTCAACCAGGCGCTCACCGGCGTGATCTACGGCGCGACGCTGATCGCCGTCATCTACCTCCTGCCCGGAGGGGTCGCCGGGCTGCTGCGGAAGGTGCGCCGCCGCCTGGTGGAGGTGGCCGAGCCGCCACCCCCGGCAGCGCGGCCGGCCGACGAGACGGACACGGAGGCCGGCGCCGTCTCGTCCTCGGAGGGAGGACGCCTGCCGGCCGTGTGAGTTGTCCTGTACGCCCACCCCGCAAGGAGGGTCCCATGGTGGGAGGCAGAAGCAAGGCCCGTCCGAGGCGTCTCTGGCTGCTGGCGCTGCTGGTGGTGGTGCTCGCCGCGGGCTGCGGCCGCGACGAGGGCGGCGGCGAGGCGGCGGCCGACCCCGGCGTCACGGACACGAGCATCAAGCTCGGCAGCAGCTACCCCTTCAGCGGCCCCGCCTCCGCCTACGGCACCATCGCCAAGGGCGCCAACGCCTACTTCAAGTTCACCAACGACAAGGGCGGGGTGAACGGTCGCAAGCTCGAGTTCGTCACCCACGACGACGGCTACGAGCCGCAGCGTGCGCTCACCAACGCCAGGAGGCTGGTCGAGCAAGACAAGGTGTTCTCCCTGTTCAACACCCTCGGCACCGCCAACAACATCGCCATCTGGGACTACGCCAACCAGCAGAAGGTCCCGCAGGTGTTCGTCGCGACCGGCGCCTCCAACTGGGGCACGGACATCGCCGGCCACCCGTACACCATCGGCTGGCAGCCCAACTACGTGACCGAGGCGAAGGTCTACGCCGAGTACCTCAAGCAGGCGAAGCCGAACGGCAAGGTCGCGGTGCTGTACCAGAACGACGCCTACGGCAAGGACCTGCTGGGGGGCTTCAAGGCCGGCATCGAGGGCTCGGGCATCCAGATCGTGGACGAGCAGAGCTACGAGGCCACCGCCCCGTCGGTCGCATCGCAGGTGAAGCAGCTCACCGGCTCCGGCGCCGACGTGTTCCTCAACATCTCCACGCCGAAGTTCGCCGCCCAGTCGATCGCCACGATCGCGCAGACCAGCTGGAAGCCGCTGCACATCCTGAACAACGTGGCCGCCTCCAAGGCGCAGGTGCTCCAGCCGGTCGGGCTGAAGAACGCGCAGGGCATCGTGTCCACGGCCTACTTCAAGGATCCCGAGGACCCGCAGTGGGCCGGCGACGCGGCGATGGTCGAGTACAAGACCAACCTCGCCAGGTACGAGCCGGACGCCAACCCCGACGACCCGTACAACGCCTACGGCTGGACGGTCGCCAACACCATGGTGAAGGCGCTCGAGCAGATGAAGGAGCCGACCCGCGCGGCGCTGATGGACGCGGTCCGCAACCTGTCCGTGGA
>DASYRU010000197.1:0-2069 GCA_036004165.1 Actinomycetota bacterium | reverse complement strand
CCACCACCCCGTCGGCCAGGCGCAGGCCGGCCTGCTTGGTGCGGGTGTCGGTGGTCAGGATGGCCCCGGCCGCCCTGGCGCCACCCTCGGGCGACAGCTCGGCGACGGCCGCCCCGATCCCGGCCTCGACCAGCTCGGCCGCCAGCGGCACGCCGATGACGCCGGTGGAGCAGACCAGCACCTGGTCGGCGCGGCAGCCGAGCCGCTCGGCGGCGGCGGCCGCCGTGCGCTCCACGGTGGCGACGCCCGCCGCGCCCGTGCAGGCGTTGGCGTTGCCGGCGTTGAGGACCACGACGCGGGCGTCGGCGGCGCCGGCCAGGCGCTCGCGGGTCCAGACGACGGGGG
Organism: Actinomycetota bacterium; assembly: GCA_036004165.1. Lineage (GTDB taxonomy): Bacteria > Actinomycetota > CALGFH01 > CALGFH01 > CALGFH01 > CALGFH01. The sequence goes on along the minus strand of DASYRU010000197.1, from coordinate 1,724 downwards.
CGGCCACGACGGCGTTGGTGGTGAAGGCGCCGGCCGCCACGGTGCCCTCCGGGCCGACGACGAGGGCGAGGTCGGGCGCGCCCGACGCCTTGATCCCGGCCGCCACGCCGGCCGCCGTGAACCCGGCCGCCGCGGTCACCCCGAGGGCCCTGTCGATGCGGGTCGGGCTCATGGCCCGGGCGGGACGAGGTCGAGCCCGGCCGTCTCGTCCAGGCCGAGGGCGATGTTGGCGCACTGCACGGCCTGGCCGGCGGCGCCCTTGACGAGGTTGTCGATCGCGGCGGCGGCCACCGCCCTGCCGGTCCGCGGGTCGGCGGCGGCCGCCACCTGCGCCCGGTTGGTGGTCGCCACCGCCCTGGTGGCCGGCCAGCCGCCGCCGGGCCCGAGCGGGTCGACGAACGGCTCGCCGGCGTAGGCGTCGGCGTAGCAGGCCGCCAGGTCGTCGCCGCGGGCCGAGCCGGCCAGGGTGGCGTAGCAGGTGGCGAGGATGCCCCTGGTGGCCGGCACCAGGTGCGGGGTGAAGGTGACCGCCACCGGCCGCCCGGCGGCGGTGGCCAGCTCCTGCTCGATCTCGGGGGTGTGGCGGTGGCGGGCCACCTTGTAGGGGGTGACGTTCTCGTTGGCCTGGACGAACAGGTTGTCGTCGGCCAGCGAGCGGCCGGCCCCCGAGAGCCCCGACTTGGCGTCGACCACGATGCCGTCGGCCTCCACCAGGCCGGCGGCGACCAGCGGCGCCAGCGCCAGCAGCGCAGCGGTCGGGTAGCAGCCGGGCACCGCCACCCTGCTCACCCCCCGCAGCTCCTCCCGGTGCAGCTCGGGAAGGCCGTAGGGCCAGGAGCCGAGCTGCTCCGGCAGCGGGTGCTCGGCGCCGTACCAGGCCGGGTAGGCGGCCGGGTCGCGCAGCCGGAAGTCGGCGGAGAGGTCCACCAGCAGCCCGGCGGCGGCCTCGGCGCGGGCGGCCATGGTGGCCGCGCGGCCGTGGGGCAGCGCCAGGAACAGCACGTCGGCGCCCTTGTCGAGGCCCTCGTCGAGGGCGCAGAAGGCGAGCTCGCCGTAGGCGGCCAGCAGCCCCGGGTAGCGGGCCGCCACCGGCTGGCCGGCCGCCTGGTCGCCGGCGGCCCAGGCGACCTCGAGGTCGGGGTGGCGGGCGAGCAGGCGCAGCAGCTCGGCTCCGGCGTAGCCGGAGGCGCCAACGATGCCGACCGTCCGCTTCCTCATCGATGATAGTTATCCACTGTCGGATGAAAATATGCAACAGCCCGCAAAACTTCGCATGCTGGCTGCGCTATTAGAGTTGCGGAGACCGCATGGGTATGCAAGGCTCGAAGACCAGACGAGAAGAGCAACCGAGCGAGGAGCGGGAGATGCGGATCCGGGCCGGGAGCGACGCCGACGCCGCGGCAGCGGCGGCCGTGGTGCAGCGGGTGCTGCACGAGCACGGGCTCCCGTTCGAGCCGCGCCGGCTGGACGCCGACATCCTCGCCCCCGACGCCTTCTACACCGCCAGCGGCGGCGCGTTCTTCGTGGCCGTGGACGCCGCCGGCCTGGTGGTCGGCACCGCGGGCCTGCTGCGCACCGGCCCGGTCTCCGGCGAGGTGCGCAAGATGTTCCTGGCCCCCGAGGCCCGCGGCCGGGGCGTCGGCCGGGCCCTGCTCGACGCGGTCCTGGAGGCCGCCAAGGCCCGCCGTCTCGAGCGGCTGACGCTCACCACCCGGCATCGCTTC
>DASYRU010000196.1:0-2043 GCA_036004165.1 Actinomycetota bacterium | reverse complement strand
CTGGTGGAGGTGCTGGAGGCCCTGCAGGTCGAGAACGCCCGCGCCAAGGGCTGGTCGTGGCAGCAGATCGCGGCCAGGCTCGGCGTCACCAAGCAGGCGGTCCACAAGAAGTACGCCGGACGACGGTTCCTGTTTCGGAGGTAGCGAGGTGGTCCAGCGCAGTGCGCATGCCCGCCGGGTCCTCGGCCTGGCCAGAGAAGAGGCTGACCGCGTTGGTCACCGCTACGTCGGCCCCGAGCACCTCCTGCTCGGCGTGCTGCGCGACGGCAGCAGCGGGGCCGCCAGGGTCCTGCAGGCCCATGGCGTGGACCTGGAGGCGGCCCGGGCGGCGATGGGTCGCCTGGTCGACCGCGGAGTGGTGGCTGGCCCGCGTCCCAGCGACGCCGAGCTGCTGAGCACGTTGGGGATCGACCTGGAGGCGATCCGGCGCCGGACCGAGCAGGCCTTCGGCCACCGGGCCGTCGGGTGGGCGGTCCGGGGGGCGACCCGCGCGCGACGTCGAGGGATTGCGCGGGTGCCGCGGACGCCGCTGCGCGAGCCACCGATGTTGCTGAGCCAGGCGTTGTACCACGCCGGCGAACAGGCCAGGGCGCTCGGCATCGGTGTGATCGGTCCGGAGCTGTTGCTGCTTGGGGTGGTCAAGGACATCCAGACGCCATGGCCCCGGTGCATGCGCAACCGGTGGAGCCGGCAGCTGCACGCCTCGGTCGGCCTGCCGGAGGGCTATCGGGGCGCGGCCGGGCCGCTGCTCGAGGCGTTCGGGATCGACCTCGAGGAGCTGCGTTCGGCCCTGCTGGCAGAGCTCCGGGCGGCCGTGCCGTAGGCGGCTCGTACACCTGAGGAGAACTACAGCGCCCTGCCGGAAGCTCAGCCCGGAGCCTCCGGCAGCGGCTTGCCCACCTCCCAGTGGTGGCCGAACGGGTCGGCGAGGCGTCCGATGCGCCAACCGTGCTCGTCGGCGACCGGCGCGATCTCGGTCGCCCCCGCCGCGACCGCCTGCCGGAAGACCGACTCCGGGTCCTCGACCGTCAGGATCATCCGGATCGAGCCTCCGCCTCCTCCCGGGCTGGCGTCGGGGTCCTCCTGCAGCCAGAAGTCCGCCCGGTCGATCGCCAGCTGCGCGACCACCACCCTGCGGGTGTCGTCCTCCAGGCGGTAGCGTTCCACCGCGCCGAAGGCCGCCTTGTAGTAGTCCACCGCGCTCGGCCCGTCGCGGACCGACAGCCACGGGGCGATGCCGGTCTCGACGCGCCTGGGTGCGGGATCGTGCTCGGTCATGGCGGCAATCTACTCCCTGGCCGAGTGGGCGCCTCGGCTGCGCAGCCACTCGACCAGCTCGACGGCGTCGCTGCGACGCGCCGCATCGAGCGGCGTCAGCTGCTCCCACGCCGGAATCCAGTTCAGCTCGGCGCCCCTGTCCAGCAGGTACGCCGCGCACTGCTGCTGTCCGCCGTGGCAGGCGCCCCAGAAGGCGCGGTTGACCTCCTCGGGTGCCGGCGGCCCGCCGCCGGCGAAGTACCGCTCCAGGCGGTCGAGCAGCCCCAGCGTCGCAGCATCGTCGATGGTGGTCTGCGCTCCGCGCTGGACCAGGCGATGCGCAGCCTGCCATTGCCCGAACGCCCTGGCGTCGGTGAGCGGGGTACCGCCGGCGATGACGGCGCCGGTCGCCTCGATGTCGGCGCCGGCGTCGATGAGCGCGTCGAGCACCTCGACGTCGTTGCTGCTGGCCGCCCCGTGCAGCGGTGTCTCGCCGTGCGGCCCGCGGAACCGGGCGTTGACGTCGGCGCCCGCCTCGACCAGGACCGCGACGGTCGCGGCACCGTTGGGGGCTCACCCTACCCGGGGCCTGTGACGCCGGGCACACCCTGCGCCGGCAGCTCGCCCGCCACGAGGGCCAGGGCTTCGTCCGCGCTCATGGTTCGGCCCTCCTGGAAGGCCCGCTGGGCGGCCTCCTCCGAGACGTGGGCCCGGGCCTCGGCCTCCGGGTCCCCCAGGAAGCCCGCCAGGAAGTCGAGGGGAGCTCTGCCGCCGACCTGCTCGCGA
>DASYRU010000195.1:0-6979 GCA_036004165.1 Actinomycetota bacterium | reverse complement strand
GACGCCGAAGGCGGCGGTCGACTTGCCCTTGCCGTCGCCGGTGTTGACCAGCACCAGGGACGGCGCCCGCCGGCGTGCCGGCGGCCTCGGCGCCGTCACCGGTGGCTCCTCCGGCGTCATCTGGCCACCTCGCTGCTGGCGGGCTGGCGGGCCGGGCGGACCGGGACCACCACCAGCTCGCCGGCCGGGTCCTCCAGGACGCGGACCGACGCGTGGTAGTGCTGGCGGATGACCCGCTCGGTCAGGACCGACCGGGCCGGCCCTGCGGCGGCCACCCGGCCGGCGTCCAGCAGCACCAGCTCGTCGGCGAACTGGCCGGCGAGGGTGAGGTCGTGCATCGCGCTCACCACCGTCAGGTCCCAGGTGGCCCGCAGCGAGTCCACCAGCTCGAGCACCTGCTGCTGGTGGCCGACGTCCAGCCCGGTGGTCGGCTCGTCCAGCAGCAGCACCGGCGCCTGCTGGGCGAGCGCCCTGGCGAGCACCGCCCGCTGGCGCTCGCCGCCGCTGAGCGAGTCGAGCCGGCGTTCCGCGAAGCCGGCAAGGTCGAGCCGCTCCAGCACCGACGTGACGGTCTCCAGGTCGTGCCGTCCCTCGGTGCCGAAGTACGGGATGTACGGGGTGCGGCCCATCAGGACGTAGTCGGCGACGGTGATGCCGGCCGGGACGACCGGGTTCTGCGGGACCAGCGCGATCCGCCTGGCGAGCTCCTTGCGCGAGGAGCGGCCGAGGACCGCGTCGCCGACCAGGATCTCGCCCCGGTGGCGGACCAGCCCGGCGATGGCCCGCAGCAGCGTGGTCTTGCCGGAGCCGTTCGGCCCGATCAGCCCGAGCCGCGCACCGCTTGGGACCGACAGCGTCAGGTCGTGCAGCACCGGCCGGCCGTCGAGCGACACCGAGACGCCGCGCAGTCCGATGGCGGTCACGGCGTCCTCCTCGAGGTCCGCAGCACCACCGCGAAGAACGGCGCCCCGAAGAAGGCGGTGATCACCCCGATGGGCAGCTCCGCCGGTGCCATGACGGTGCGGGCGACCAGGTCGGCGAGGATCAGGAAGGCGGCCCCCAGCAGCAGGCACAGCGGCACCACCAGCCGGTAGCTGGAGCCCGCCAGCAGCCGGATGGTGTGCGGCACGATGATCCCCACGAACGCGATCAGGCCGCTGACCGCCACCGCGGCCGCGGTGCCGAGCGAGGCGGCGGCCACCACCACCAGCCGCACCCTCGCCGCCCGGACGCCGAGGCTGCCGGCCTCGTCGTCGCCGACGGCCAGCACGTCCAGCAGCCGCCGGTGGGCGACGATCACCGCCGAGCTGACCGCCACGTACGGCAGGATCAGCACGACGTCGTTCCAGCCGGCGGTGGTCAGGCGTCCGAGGATCCAGCCGTACACCTCCCGCAGCGTCTCGGCCTCCCGCTGCTGCACGTAGGTCTGCACCGCGGTGAGGAAGGAGGTGACGGCGACGCCGGCCAGCACCAGCGTGGCGGTGGTGCGCCCGCCGCCGGCGCGTCCCAGCGCGTAGGCGCTCACCACCCCGACGATGGCGCCGGCGAACGCCGCCAGCGGCAGCGGGCCGACCGGCCAGCTCGAGGTGTCCGGCCCATAGGCGATCGCCAGGGTGGCGCCGAGCCCAGCGCCGGCGGCGGCGCCGAGCAGGTAGGGGTCGGCCAGGGGGTTGCGGAAGACCCCCTGGTAGGCGGCGCCGGCCAGCGCCAGCATGGCGCCGACCAGCCCGCCGAGCACCACCCGGGGCAGGCGCAGCTGCCACAGGATCGCCGCCTCGCGGTCCGGCAGCCCCGACCCGACCCGCACCAGGGGGAGCCGGTCGGCCAGCTCGGCGACCACGCCGCCCGGCGGCAGCCGGACCGGGCCGACCAGGACCGCCAGCAGCGCCGCGGCGGCCAGGCAGAGGCAGGCGGCCACCAGCAGCCCGGCCCGCAGGCCAGGCGGCCGCAGGCCAGGCGCCGCCGGCGGCGCCCGGCCCTCCCGCTGCTCGGTCAGAGGGCCGGGCAAGTATCGGCGCCGCATTCGCGTGCGCTGCGCCGACGCGACGCCTGAAGCATGCGCGCCGTGGGTACTTGGCCGGTGCTCTGGGGTCACGACCTGACCGCCACCAGCGCGTCGAGCCTGGCCGCCACCGTCCGCAGGAAGTCGACCACCCGCGGCCCCCAGCGGGAGGCGACGTCGTCGTCGAGCTCGACCACCGCCCCGTCGCGCACGGCCCGGACCTGCCGCCAGCCGGGACGTGCGGCCACGGTGGTGGCCGACTGGGCGCAGCACTTGGTGTCGGCCAGAAACACCAGGTCGGGGTCGGCCTTCACGACGTACTCGGCGGACAGCTGCGGGTAGCCGCTGCCGTCCTTGTCGGCCTTGTCGGCGATGTTCTGCAGGCCGAGCTGGGCGTAGAGCTGGCCGATGAAGGTCTGCGAGGTGGCGGTGAAGAGGTTCTTGTCCAGCTCGTGGTAGTAGGTCAGCGGCCGCTCCAGCTTGGAGGCGGCCACGATCTGCTGGATGTCGGCGCGCATGGACGCGACCAGCGCCTCCGCTTCGGTGGTGTGGCCGGTGGCCTGCCCGAGCAGCTGGAGCTGGGTGTAGGTGTCGTCCAGGCGCTTGCCCGCCGGCAGCAGCAGCGCGGGGACGCCGAGCTTGCGCAGCGCCGGGCCGAGGTCGCCGGGGTCGTTGGAGTAGACCACCAGGTCGGGGTTGTAGCCGGCGACCGCCTCCACGTTCGGCTCGTGCCCGGACAGGTCGGTCTTGGGAGCGTCCTTGGGGTAGTTGGAGAAGCTGTCGGCCGCCACCACCTGCGCACCGGCCTTGATCGCGAACAGCATCTCGGTGGCGGTCGGCGACAGCGACACGATCCGCCCCGGGCGCTGGCTGATCTCCAGCTTCCCGCCGGGCCCGTCGAGCGTCACCGGGAAGCCGGCCTGGCCGGCCTGCGTGGTCGTGTCCCGTTCCGGCGAGCTGCGCCCGCAGCCGGCCCCGACGAGGGCCACCAGGAGCAGCAGGGGAACCAGGATCCGCCTCATCCGTCCTCCCTTCGATCGGAGGACGCGAGGCCTGTCGGATCTGGCCGCACAACCCGCCCTTCCTCCGAGGACTGAGCATGTGGCCACGGAGGCAGGCGACCTGGCTCGTCCCCCCTCCCTGCGGAGGCGGGGCTTCACAGTTGCGGGACAGCGCCGGGTTCACACCGGACTTCGCTGTTCGCCGTGGCGGCCGGCTTCGGCGCCGGCCGCGGAGAGTATATGCCAACGGCGGACGCCTGCCCCGCTACCCTTGCGGCCATGCGCACCGGGCGGCGGCCGGACCGGGCCGCGACCCTTGGCGCCCTGCTGCGGGTGGTGGCCGCCGGCGCCTGCTGGGCGCTGGCGGCCGTGTTCGCCACCCACGTCTTCGACCGTGGCGTGCCGCCGGTGCGCCTGGCCGAGGCGCGGGTCGCGATCGCCCTGGCGGTGCTCGCCCCGCTGCTGGCCTGGCGGCAGCGCGGGCTGCTGCGGCCACCGCGCGGCACCCTGCCGGCGCTGGCCGCCTTCGGCGCCTGCGTCGCCGCGGTCAACCTGAGCTACTACATCGCCCTCGACCACCTCGAGGTGGGCGTGGCGATCGCCCTGCAGTACACCGGCCCGGCGATGCTGTTGGCGGTGAGTGCCGTGCTCGCCCGCTCGCGGCCCGCAGGGGGTCCGGGGGCCTCAAGGGTAGCCCCCCGGTCGCCGGGGGCCCCAGGCCGGCTGGCGTGGGTGGCGGCCGGCATCACCCTGGCCGGGGCGGCGCTGGTCAGCCGCGCCCTCGAGGGGCTGGCGGCGCTCGACGTCCCGGGGGTGGCGGCCGGGCTGGCCTCGGCGGTGACCTTCGCGGCCTACCTGCTGGCCGCCGAGCTGGCCGGCCGCCGTGGCGCGCACCCGGCGACCACGCTGCTGTGGGGCTTCGCGGTGGCGGTGGCCATCTGGTCGCTGCTCGCCCCATGGTGGTCGTGGCCGGTCGGGGCGCTGCGCGACCCTGGGGTGGCGCTGGCGGTGCTCGGGGTCGGTCTGGTCGGCACGCTGCTGCCGTTCTTCCTGGCGGTCGGCGCGGTGCGGGTGGTCAGCGCCGCCGCCGCCGGCATCGCCGCCACCTCCGAGCCGGTGTTCGCCGCCGCCTTCGCCTGGCTGCTGCTCGGCCAGCGGCTCGGTCCCGCCCAGCTCGCCGGCGGCGTCCTGGTGGTCGCCGGGGTGGTGCTGGCCCAGCTCGCCGCCGCCCGGACCACCCACCCGTAGGTGGGCGTCGCGGCGCCACGGATCCGGCGCGCAGGTTGCAGCGCGGAGGTGGCGGTCGCCACTAAGGTAAGGGGTGGAGGACGACCCCTCGAGCCTGGGAGCCGACGGTGAGCGACGAGCGTGACAAGGTCACCACGGGTAGGGCGCTGGACCAGCTCCCCGATCCCGATCCCGACGAGACCAGCGACTGGCTGGACTCGCTCAGCGACGTGGTCGAGCGGGAGGGCCCGTGGCGGGCGAGGTTGCTGGTCAGGCGGTTGCTCGCCCACGCCGGCACGCTCGACCTCGGGCTGCCCCCGCTGCCCTCGACCGACTACCTGAACACCATCCCGGCCGCCGCCGAACCCGACTACCCCGGCGACGAGGACCTGGAGCGGCGGCTGCTGGCGATCGTGCGCTGGAACGCGGCCGCGATCGTCTCCCGCGCCAACCGGCCGGAGCTCGGCGTCGGCGGGCACATGGCCTCCTACGCCTCGGCGGCGGAGCTGTTCGAGGTCGGCTTCAACCACTTCTTCCGCGGCAAGGACGGCGGCCACGGCGACCAGATCTACTTCCAGGGCCACTCCTCCCCCGGCGTGTACGCCCGCGCCTTCCTGGAGGGCCGCCTGTCCGAGGTGCAGCTGGACGCCTTCCGGCAGGAGGGCAAGCCGGGCGGGCTGGCGTCCTACCCGCACCCGCGGCTGATGCCCGACTTCTGGGAGTTCCCGACCGTCTCCATGGGCCTGGGCCCGCTCAACGCCATCTACCAGGCCCGCTTCAACAAGTTCCTGCACCACCAGGGGATCGCCGACACCTCCGGCTCGCGGGTCTGGGCGTTCATCGGCGACGGCGAGATGGACGAGCCCGAGGCGCAGGGCGCCCTCACCGTGGCCACCAGGGAGCAGCTGGACAACCTGACCTTCGTGGTCAACTGCAACCTGCAGCGGCTGGACGGCCCGGTCAGGGGCAACGGCAAGATCATCCAGGAGCTGGAGTCGCTGTTCCGCGGCGCCGGCTGGAACGTCGTCAAGGTCGTCTGGGGACGCCAGTGGGACGAGCTGCTGGCCAGGGACACAACCGGCGAGCTGGTCGCCAAGTTGAACGCCACCCCGGACGGCCAGTTCCAGACCCTGGCCGCCGAGGATGCCGCCTATATCCGCGAGAAGCTGTTCGACTCCAAGGGGCTGCGGCGGCTGATCGACGGCCGCTCCGACGCCGAGGTGGTCGCGCTCGCCCTCGACCGGGGCGGCCACGACCTGCGCAAGGTGCACGCCGCCTACCGGGCGGCGGTGGACCAGCAGGGCCTGCCGACCGTGGTCCTGGCCCAGACGATCAAGGGGCGGGGGCTGGGGCGCGAGTTCGAGGCCCGCAACGCCACCCACCAGATGAAGAAGTTCGTGCGCGGCACCCTGAACACCTTCAGGGACCGGCTCGGCATCGACGTACCCGACGAGGCGCTGGCCAAGGGCTACCCGCCCTACTACCGGCCCCCCGAGGATTCCGACCTGCACGCCTACCTGCTGGAGCGCCGGCGCAGCCTGGGCGGGCCGGTACCGCGGCGGGTGGTCCGCGACCACCCGCTGGAGCTGCCGGGGGAGCAGTCGTACGCCCAGCTCAAGAAGGGCTCGGGCAAGCAGGAGGTCGCCACGACGATGGCGCTGGTCCGTCTGGTCAAGGACCTGCTGCGCACCCCCGACGTCGGCAAGCGGGTGGTGCCGATCATCCCCGACGAGGCGCGCACCTTCGGGATGGACTCGCTGTTCCCCAACCTCAAGATCTACTCGCCCAAGGGGATGACCTACGACGCGGTCGACCGCGAGCTGGTGCTTTCCTACAAGGAGGACACCAAGGGCCAGATCCTCCACGAGGGCATCACCGAGGCGGGCGCGATGGGCTCCTTCGCCGCCGCCGGCTCCAGTTACGCCACCTTCGGCGAGCCGATGATCCCCCTGTACTTCTTCTACTCGATGTTCGGATTCCAGCGGACGGGCGACTCGATGTGGAGCGCGGCCGACCAGCGCTGCCGCGGCTTCCTGATCGGGGCGACCGCCGGGCGGACCACCCTGAACGGCGAGGGCCTGCAGCACCAGGACGGCCACTCGCTGCTGGTGGCCAGCACCAACCCGGCGTGCGTGGCCTACGACCCGTCGTTCGCCTTCGAGATCCCGGTGATCGTGCAGGAGGCCCTGCGCCGCATGTACGGGGAGCATCCGGAGGACGTCTTCTACTACCTGACCGTCTACAACGAGCCGTTCGTGCAGCCGCCGATGCCGGATGGGCTGGATGAGCAGCTGATCATCCAGGGCCTGTACCGGTACCACCGGGTGGCCGGCAAGCACGCCCACCGGGCGCAGATCCTGACCAGCGGCAGCGCCATGCCGCAGGCGCTGCGGGCCAGCCGGCTGCTCGCCGACGACTTCGACGTGGCCGCCGACGTCTGGAGCGCGCCCGGCTGGCAGCGGCTGCGGCAGGACGCGCTGGACTGCGAGGAGTGGAACCGCCTGCACCCCACCGAGGAGCAGCGGGTGCCGCTGGTGACCCGCACGTTCGCCGAGGTCGAGGGGCCGATCGTGGCGGTCAGCGACTGGATGAAGCAGGTCCCCGACCAGATCTCCCGCTGGGTGCCGCGGCCGTACACGATCCTCGGCACCGACGGGTTCGGCCGCTCCGACACCCGCCCGGCGCTGCGCCGCCACTTCAAGATCGACGCCGAGAACATCGCCGTGGCGGTCGTGCAGGAGCTCGCCCT
>DASYRU010000194.1:0-10388 GCA_036004165.1 Actinomycetota bacterium | reverse complement strand
GATCGCCGGGCGCCGCTACCACCTGCACGTGCCGGCGGGCGCGGTGCCGAAGGACGGCCCCAGCGCCGGGGTGACCATGACCACCGCGCTGACCAGCCTGCTCACCGGCCGGCCGGTCCGCGCCGAGGTCGGCATGACCGGTGAGGTCACCCTGCAGGGACGGGTCCTGCCGATCGGCGGCGTCAAGCAGAAGGTGCTGGCCGCCCACCGCGCCGGCCTCAAGGAGGTCATCCTGCCGGAGCGCAACGGCGCCGACCTTGAGGACGTGCCGGAGTCGGTCAGGGAGCAGATGACCTTCCACCTGGCCAGCGAGATCGGCCAGGTGCTCGAGCACGCCCTGGCGGCAGGGGCGCAGCCGGCGGCCCAGCAGGTCGCCTGACCCGACGACCGCCGCGGCCGCCCGGCTACTGCAGGTAGCCCTCGACGGTGTTGGGCGGGCGGACGTTGGCGTCGTCGGGGTCGAGTCCGGCGTCGCGGCGGGCGCGGCGCTGGCGCAGCAGGTCCCAGCACTGGTCGAGCTGGACCTCCAGGTCGCGCAGGCGGGCCTGCTGCTCCTCGCCGAGTCCCTCGGCGGCCGCCTGCCGCTCCAGGGTGTGCTCCTCCTCGACCAGGTTGCCGATCTGGTTCATGACCTGCCTGTCGTCCATCTGCGTCTCCTCGGATGCACGCCGCTCAGCTCGCGCCGAGGGTACCGCGATCCGGCGCGCCGGGCGGTCGGAGCGGGCCGCCTCGATCAGCCGGCGCAGGCTCGACTGCCGCCACGGGGCCCTGGTGGGACGGCCGCCGAACAGGCGGGGGGCGGCCTCTGCCAGTCCCTCTGGGGTCCAGCGGCCGTCCTGCTCCTGGCTGGCGACCACGTGCCAGCCCTCCCACAGCTCGACCAGGCCGCCGGCGATGCCGAGCACCTGGCCGGACACCTCGACGGCCGCGTCCGACAGCAGCCACACCACCACCGGGGCGACGTTGGCGGGGTCGAGCGGGTCGAACCCGCCGGCGAACTCCAGCTCACCGAAGGCGCTCTCGGTCATCCGGGTCCGCGCCCCTGGCGCGATCGCGTTGACCCGCACCCCGTACCTGGCCAGCTCGAGGGCGGTGATGACGGTGAAGGCGGCGACCCCGGCCTTGGCCGCGCCGTAGTTCGACTGGCCGAGGTTGCCGAGGATCCCGGAGGTGGAGGTGGTGTTGACGATCGCCCCCTGACGGCCCTGGCGCTTCCACCAGGCGGCGGCGTGCCTGGTCATGCAGAAGGTGCCCCGCAGGTTGACCCGGACGACCAGGTCGAACTCCTCGGGGCTCAGGTTGAACACCATGCGGTCGCGGATCACGCCGGCGTTGTTGACCATCCCGTCCAGCCCGCCGAAGGTCTCGACCGCGGCGGCGACCAGCCGGCCGGCCGCCTCGAAGTCGCCGACGTCCAGCTCGAGGGCGATCGCCTCGCCGCCGTCGGCCCGGATGGCGGCGGCCGTCTCCTGGGCGCCCGTCAGGTCGTCGGCCACCACCCTGGCGCCGGCCCGCGCGCACGCCAGCGCCTCCTCGCGGCCGATGCCCTGGCCGGCGCCGGTGACCACCACCACCTTGCCGTCGAGCGCTCCCATGCAGGCTCCTCCCCGACGGCGCGCACGGCCGTCTAGAGAGCCGGTCAAGTATCCCCGCTCGAGGGGATTGCGTGGGCACCGGGGGCGGCGCGCAAGCTCCGGGGCTGCAGGCATGGCTCGGCACCGCATGCGGCGCCGGATACATGACCGCCTCTCTAGGAGATGATCCACCGGAACGCGAACGCGCGGCGCCGCGACCTGCCCGCAACCGCTGGCTTCCCCCGTGGAGCCGGCCGTTGCGGAGTCCCCCGGAGGTCGCGGCACCGCGCCTCCTGTATCTATATGGCGTCGCGACCCTGCCGATGGATACGGGTCCGCTCGAGACCGCCAAACAGCCGCCAGGCTGAGCAAGTTCACAATCGTACGTAGTGGGCAGTACGACTGGATCGTGCGTTCCTAGGTAGAACAACTGATTCAGCATTTTTGCTGGAGGGGGGTAGTGTCCCGTCGGGGACAACAAAAAGTCCTCGACCGGGACGACCACCGTAAAGGGGTGTCGATCGATGAGCCGGACCAGCAGGCCGACGTATCTGCGGACCTCCGAGGTCGCCGGCCTTCTTCACGTCTCGCCGAAGACGGTGTCCCGGTGGGCCCAGGAGGGCAAGCTGCCCTTCCTGCGGACCTTGGGGGGTCACCGGCGCTACCCCGACGACGAGATCCGTGCCCTGGCGGACGAGCTGCGGATGTGGCCCACGATGGAGGAGCCGCGCCGGGCAGAGTCCCAGTAGGGTTCCAAGGGGCCGGGCCGTACGGCCCGGCCCTATCCGGCAGTGGGCGCCTCCAACGCCTTCTCCAGCAGGATGCGGGTGCCGTTCAGGCCGGAGTCGACCACCACCCGGTCCATCAGCGCGTGCATGATGAACAGGCCGCGGCCACGGTTCTGGGAGGGGTGGGCGCGGCGCGACATGGCCGCCCGGGAATGGTCGAACCCCGGGCCCCGGTCCTGCACCGAGAACGAGAACAGGCCGGCGACCACCGCCCAGCGCACCACCATCACCGAGTCGTGCTGCCCCCATGACCCATGCACGACCGCGTTGGTGACCGCCTCGCCGGCGGCCAGCAGGATCGAGTCCGCCACCTCCTCTGGCAGCTCCCAACGCTCGAGGTCCCGGTGGAGCAGGGCGCGCACGGTCGGCACGGAGTCGCTGCGGCACGGCAGCAGCAGGTGCGCCGTCGGGCGCTCCAGCTTCGCTGGCGTCAGTCTCTCCACCTCGACACTCCCCCGAACCTCGGCATCGGCCTCGCCAACCCGAGCCCGTTGCCGTACCTCTGATACAACGACCGGCATCGATCAGTCCAACTGAGCCGAGGGCCCGGCGATTTCCCGCTGGCCTTCCGGGCAGCGCCCCAGCAGGTCGCAGCCGCCGCACCAGGGACCGGGACGGGGCTGGAACTCGCGGTCGGCGCGCAGCGCATGGGCCGTGCGCAGCACCGCGTCCAGCCGCTCACCAAGCACCTCGGCGGGCCGCAACGTGACGACCTCCTCCCCGGCGACCACGTAGTCGAGCACCAGGCGGGTGACCGGCCGGCCGAGCCGCCGCTCGGCCAGGGCGGCGTAGATCGTGAGGGCCTCGTCGGCGTCGGCGGCCTCCTGGGTCACCGGCCGGCGGCCGGTCTTGTAGTCGATCACCACCAGCCCGCCTCCCTGGTCGGCGTCGACCCGGTCGAGCCGGCCCTTGAGCACGATCTCGCCGTAGGTGGCCTGCAGCCCCAGCTCGGTGGCGTGCGGCACCACCGTGGTGTCGGTGCGCCCGTACCAGGCCCGCAGGGCCTCGACGCCCCGTTCCCGCCGCTGCCCCTGCTCCTCCTTGCTGCGGTAGCCCTCGCGCACCCACAGGCGGCGGTACAGCTCCAGCAGGGCGCGCAGGCTGCGGCGACCGGGCGGCAGACGGAAGAACTCCCGCAGGGCGGCGTGCAGGCTGGTCCCGAAGGCCTGCTCCGGGCTGCTGCGGGAGTAGCGCCAGAGCCCGTCCACGTACAGGAACCGGTACAGGCGCGGGCAGTGCCGGTAACGCTCCAGCGCCGACGGGCTCACGAAGGTCACCCTGTCCAGGTCCATGCCCGGCAGGGCCTGCTGCTCGGCCCCGTTCACCCTCCGAGGCTACGCCCTTGCCGCCACAATCGAGACGTTCCGGGTCAGCCGAGCACCCAGGCGGCGACCACCCAGCTCGCGAAGAAGCTGGCAATGGAGGCCACGATGGCCACCATGCCGAGGCGGCGGTCGCCCCGCGAACGGCCGATCGCCCCGCAGACCACCCCCACCAGGCCGCCGATCGGGAACATGATCAGGCCGAGCCCGGCGAGCACCAGTGCCGCGACCGTCCATGGCCGTCCCTCGGGGAGCTGGCGGACCGAACCGCGCGGCCCCCGCCCCTCGCCCTCGGCCACCTGGCCCACCTTCCGCTCGATCGTCCCGACGTCACCACCATTCTGCCTCCTCAGCGCGGCCGGCGGGCCAGCAGCCGCGCGACGGTCGCGTCCGGGGTGCGGCAGACGCCGAGGCGGTAGCCGTAGAGGGCGCCGTGGCAGTCGGAGGCGCCGGTGGCCTCGAGGCCGAGCTCGGCGGCGAGCGCGCGCCAGCGGGCCCGGTCCTCCGGAGGCTGGTCGGGGTGGTCGGCCTCCAGCCCGTCGAGGCCGGCGGCGGCCATCGCCCTGATCACCGGCTCGGGGACGGCGCCGGCGCCGGCATGGATCGAGGGGTGGGCGAGCACCGCCACGCCGCCGGCGCCGCGGATCAGCCGCACCGCCTCGACCGGAGCGACCGCGTCCTTGGCCACGTAGGCGCGGCCGCCGTTGCCGATCCACTCGGGGGTGAAGGCGTCCTTGACGTCCTGAACGGCACCGGCCTCGACCATCGCCCTGGCGATGTGTGGTCGCCCGACCGCGCCGGCCCCGGCCAGCTGGAGGACCCGGTCGAACTCCAGGTCGACCCCGAGGGAGCGCAGCCGCTCGACCGTCCGCCTGGCCCGGCGGACGCGGCCGTCGCGGATCCAGGCCCGCCTGGCCGCGAAGGTCGGCTCGTCCGGGTCGAACCCGTAGCCGAGGACGTGGACCGGGCCCGCATCGTGCTCGGCGGACAGCTCGCAGCCGCCGAGGACCGTCAGGCCGGTGGCCGTCGCCGCCTCCTTGGCCCGTTCGACGCCGTCGGTGGTGTCGTGGTCGGTGAGGGCGATGCCGGTCAGGTCGCGGCCGGCTGCCAGCTCCACCACCTGCTCGGGTTCGAGGGTGCCGTCCGAGAAGGTCGAGTGGGTGTGCAGGTCGAACCCTGGCATGGAGCGACGATAGCGCAGCTCCCGCGCCAACCATCCGGTACCGATCGGGTAACGACCCTCCAGATCCGCCAGCGCGTTTCCGATACAACTGCGAGACTGCCTGCGTCACCCGTGACGAGGAGGTTGTTTCGTCGTGTCATTGCTGATGCTCGCCGTGGTCGCCCTGTTCCCGGTCGTGCTCCTCGCCCTGCTGCTGGTGACGTCGGGGCTCGAGGGGCGGGTGGTCGGCACCGGATCCAGGAAGGCACGCTCCGGCGAGCGGCGGGACACGCGGGAGTAGCGCCGGCCGGGTTTCTCCGGCCGCCTCCATCCCTCCTCGGCCACGGGTAGCATCTTCCCTCCCGGCGAGCGCGAAGGAGGGCGATGGAGCCCGAGCAGCTGACCGAGCTGGCGCTCGGGTCGGCGCTGGCCGCCGGCGCCGGCTACGCCGACGTCCGCTGGGTCCGCGAGGAGACCGAGGCGGTCACCGTCACCGACGACCGGGTCGACGACCTGGAGGCAGAGGAGAGCCGCGGGGTCGGGGTGCGGGCGCTGGTGGACGGCCGCTGGGGCTTCGCGGCCAGCGCCGCGCTCGACCCGGGAAGCGTCCGCGACCTCGGCCGGCGCGCGGTCGAGATCGCCAGCGCCGCAGGCAGGCTGCCTGGCGAGCCGGTGCGGCTGGCCCCGGTCGAGCCACTGGTCGCCAGCTGGACGACGCCGGTGGAGCGCGACCCGTTCGCGGTGCCGCTGGCCGAGCGGGTCGGGCTGCTGCTGGCCGCCTGCGAGGCGCAGCGCTCGGTGCCCGGCCTCACCCACGCACGCGCCACCGTCGACCTGTGGCGCCGGCGCACGCTGTTCTGGTCCAGCGAGGGCGCCCGCATCGACCAGACCGTGACCCAGACCGGCGGCGGCATCGAGGCGATCGCGGTCGGCGACGGCGACCTGCAGCAGCGCAGCTGGCCGAACTCCTTCAGGGGCCAGTTCGTGGCCGGCGGCTGGGAGGCCGTGCTGGCCGCCGACCTGGTCGGCAACGCCCGGCGGGTGGCCACCGAGGCGGTCGAGCTGCTGGCCGCCCCCGAGCTGCCGGAGCGGACGACCACCGTGATCCTCGACGGCGGGCAGCTGGCCCTGCAGGTGCACGAGTCGGTCGGCCACCCTCTCGAGCTGGACCGGATCCTGGGCACCGAGGCGTCCTACGCGGGCACCTCGTTCGTGCGGCCGCAGGACCGTGGGCGGCTCCGCTACGGCTCCGAGGCGATGACGGTCACGGTCGACTCGACCACGCCAGGCGGTCTGGGGACCGCCGGCTACGACGACGAGGGCGTGCCGGCCCAGGAGGCGCCGCTGGTCACCGGTGGGGTGGTCGAGGGCTTCCTCACCAGCCGCGAGACCGCCGCAGGGCTCGGCGTCGCCTCCAACGGCACCATGCGGGCCGACGGCTGGGGCAACCTGCCGCTGATCCGCATGACCAACGTCAACCTGGCGCCCGGCCAGGGCACCCTCGACGAGCTGGTGGCCGACACCGCCGACGGGCTGCTGCTGTCGCTTAACCGCTCCTGGTCGATCGACGACCGCAGGGTCAACTTCCAGTTCGGCGTCGAGGCCGCCTGGGAGATCACCGGCGGGCGGCTCGGGCGGCTCTACAAGAACGCCACCTACGACGGCCGGACCACCGAACTGTGGGGCTCGCTCGACGCGGTCTGCGGCCCCGCGGCGTGGACGGTGTGGGGGGTCCCCAACTGCGGCAAGGGGCAGCCGTACCAGAACGCCCACGTCTCCCACGGCGTGGCCCCCGCCCGCTTCCGGAAGGTGCACGTGGGGGTCGGAGGGTGACGCGGCTCGGCGGCGGGCGGCTGCTGGAGCTGGCCGAGGCCGCCCTCGCGATCGACGGCGTCGACGACGTGGAGGCGCTGGTGGTGCGCCAGGCCGGCGGCCTCACCCGCTTCGCCTCCAGCCACATCCACCAGTCGACCTGGCGCGAGGACCTGTCGGTCCGGGCGCGGGTGGTGGTCGACGGCAACCGGGTGGGGACCGCGACCGTGCACGGCCTCGAGCCCGCGGCGGTCCGCGCCGCCGCGCAGCGGGCCGGGGAGGTCGCCCGGACGATGCCGCCGGACCCCGGCTACCCCGGCATGCCGGGGCCGGCCGCCTACCCGCAGGCCGGGCGCTACGACCAGGCGACCGCGGCAGCCGACCCCGGCACCCGTGCCGGCCTGGTCGCCGGCGTGGTGCGCCGGCTCCCCGCCGGGGTGTCCGCCGCCGGCGCCTGCGAGACGCGCGAGCTGGAGGTCGCGGTCGCCAACACCCGAGGGGTGCGGGCCGAGGGGGCGACCACGGCGGCGGCCTTCTCGATCCTCGCCGACGCCGGCTCCGGGACCGGCTGGGCCGAGGCGACCGAGCCGGCCCTCGCCGACCTGGACGTGGCCGCGCTCGGCGAGCGTGCGGCCCGCAAGGCGGTCGACGGCCGCGAGCCGAGGGCGCTCGACCCGGGGAGCTACCCGGTGGTGCTCGAGCCCAACGCCGTCGCCGTCATGGTCCAGTGGCTCGGCTGGTTGGGGTTCGGGGCCAAGGCCTACGACGAGGGACGCAGCTTCCTGGTCGGACGGCTCGGCCAGCGGGTCTGCTCGCCGCTGGTCACGATCGTCGACGACGCCACCGCCACCGGCGCGATCGGCGTGGGGTTCGACTTCGAGGGTGTCCCCAAGCGGCGGGTGACCCTGATCAACGAGGGGGTGGCGGCCAGCCTGGTCTACGACTTCCGGTCGGCGGCGCAGCACGGGGTGGAGGCGACCGGACACGGCCTGCCGGCGCCCTCCGCCGAGGGCGCCTACCCGCTGCACCTGGCGCTGCTGCCTGGCGCCACCCCCAAGGCAGAGCTGGTCGCCGGACTGGACCGGGGCCTGCTGGTCACCCGCTTCCACTACACCAACCTGGTCAACCTGATGGAGACGACCATCACCGGCATGACCAGGGACGGCACCTTCTGGGTGGAGGACGGGCAGGTGCGCGGCGCGGTGCGCAACCTCCGCTTCACCCAGTCGATCCTCGACGCCCTCTCGGCCGTCCGCGCCGTCGGCGCCGAGACCGAGATGGCCAGCGAGGACGGCTACGGCGGGGTCCGCGCCCCCGCCCTCGCGATCGACCGCTTCAGCTTCTCCAGCGCGACCACGTTCTGATGTGGGAACAGGAAGGTGCCCCTCACTAGCCACGCCCCAGCAGTTGGCCGGTGGCATAGAACGGCCGGGGATCGGCCCTGCAGCGGCGGGGCGCCGGCGCGTCATGGCGGCCACCGGGCACCACGGTGCCGACCGCGGTGGTGATCGCCTCGGGTTGGGCATGCTAGGCGGTCATCTCGGCCCACAGGAACCCGGCCAGCTCGCGGGCGACCGCGATGACCACCAGCTGCTTGGCGTTGTTGCGGGCGTGCAGGCGACGGAACCGGCCACACAACCGCAGCTGGGCCTTCCACGCCCGGGCGACCGTCTGGGGAGGGAGACCAACCTGGCGGCGGCGCAGCTCCAGGGTGGCCGCGGGCCGGTATTGGTAGGCCCAGGCCGACTCGACCAGCTGGGTGCGCAGCTGGGCGTTGCCACACTTGGTGATGTGACCCCGCCAGGTGGAGTTGCCGCTGGAGTATTCGCTTGGGTCAGCCCGCAGAAGCCCATGAACTGCGGAGCGCTGGCGAACCGGCGCCGGTCGCCGACCTCGCTGGCCAAGGTGAGCGCGCCCAGGCGGGTGACCCCTCGGTAGGCGGCCAGGCGGGCCACGGCATCGGCGAACGGTGGCCGCCCATACCAGGTGGCCAGGTCGGCCTCGATCGCCTCCAGCTGGGCGTCGCGGGCATCCAGCACCGCCCGCCAGTGGCCGTAGGTTGCGGTCAAGGCCGGGTCGTCGAAGCGGCGGGTCAGCAGCCAGCGCTCATGGGCCACCGTCCAGGCGGTCGCTCCGCCGCGCCACACCTGGCCGTGGCGCAACAAGAACTTGCTCAGGCGATGCCGGGCCCGGGTCCGGTCGGCGACCAGGTCGACGCGGGCCCGGCAGGGGTCCCGCACCGCCTCCTCGGAGGCGGTCGGGATGCGGATGGCCACCAGCTCCCCGGCGCGGTGCAGGCGGGCCAACCGGCGGCAGTCACGACTGTCGGTCTTGACCCGGTCACCGGGCGCGGTGGGGATCAGGGTGGGCGCGATCACCTCACAGCCAACGCTCATGCGGTGCAACAGGCGGGCCAGCTCATCGCCGGTGGGGCCGGCCTCATAGCAGGCTCGCAACCGGCGGGGATCACCCAACCGCGCCACGAGCCTGCCAACCGACGGCTCGTCATGGGCGATCCGCTCGACCTGCGGCGCCTCCCGGCCGGGGCGCAAGACGCCCACCGAGATGGTGTCCCGGTGCACATCCAGACCAAGGTAGGCGAGATCACAAGCAGCAGCGATACTGGACACCGGCCGGCTCCTTCCGTGTGTGGCTCCGTCCACGCCAGCGTGGATGACCCACGCGATACGCCGAACGGGGCCGGCCGTTCCCATGCTGACTAGCCCCGGCATGGCAGGATGGCCGTCATGGGTGAAGCGTCCCTGCCGGTGGTGGCGGTCGGCGTGGTCGCCCGCGACCGGCGCGGGCGGCTGCTGCTGGTGCGGCGGGCCAACCCGCCGGCAAAGGGCCGCTGGTCGCTGCCTGGCGGCCGGGTCGAGGCCGGCGAGACCCTGGCGGAGGCGGCCGCCCGCGAGCTGGCCGAGGAGACCAGGCTGCGCGTCGCCGTCGGCCCGGTGGCCGGGGTGGTCGAGCGGATCGGCGAGGGCTTCCACTACGTGATCGTCGACCTCTGGGTCGACCTGCAGGAGGGCGCCGACCCGGTCGCCGGGGGCGACGCGACCGCCGTGCGCCTGGCCGAGCCGGCCGAGCTTCCCGGCCTCGACCTCTCCCCCGGCCTTGCCGGCTTCCTGGACGGGCTCGGCTGCTGGCCGGCGGGCGTGCCCGTCCCGGCTGGCAGGTAGGCTGGAGGCATGCCGGAGCTTCCCGAGGTCGAGTCGGTCCGCCGGCAGCTCGAGCCGGAGCTGCGCGGCCGCCGGGTGACGGCCGTCTGGGTCGACCCGCAACGCCGCTTCCACGCGCCCGACCGCCTGCTCGGCCGCACCGTGCTGGCGGTGGGCCGGCGGGGCAAGTTCCTGCTCTGCCCGCTGGACGCCGGCCTCGAGCTGGTGCTGCACCTGGGCATGACCGGCGCGCTCAGCTTCGGGGAGGCCGACGCCTGGACGCGGGCACGGCTCGGGCTGGACGACGGCCGCGAGCTGCTCTTCCGCGACCCTCGCCGCTTCGGCGGCCTGGCGGTGGTGGAGGCCGGCGCCTACGGGCCGCTGCCGACCCTCGCCCGGCTCGGGCCGGAGCCGCTGTCGGACGAGTTCGACCCCGTCCGGTTCGCCCGCGACCTGGCCGCCACCCGCGCGCCGGTCAAGCCGTACCTGCTCAGCCAGCGGCCGGTCGCCGGGGTCGGCAACATCTACGCCGACGAGGCGCTGTGGCTGGCGCGCATCCACCCGGCCTC
>DASYRU010000193.1:0-2155 GCA_036004165.1 Actinomycetota bacterium | reverse complement strand
CGGCCACCGGCCCGCCCGGGTGGTCGCCGCCCCCCCGGGCGGGTTCCTGCTGGCCACCGAACACGGCGAGCTGCCGTCCCAGGTCACCGGCCGGCCGCGGCACCTGGCCGGCCCCTGCGTCGCCGGCCCGCCTGCCGTCGGCGACTGGGTCTGCCTGCGGGAGGGGCGCATCCAGGCGGTGCTGCCACGCCGGACGGCGGTGACCCACCGCCGTCCGGGCGACGCCGCGGGCGAGCAGGTGCTGGCCGCCAACGTCGACCTGGTGCTGCTGGTGGTGGCGGCCGGCCGGGACGGCCACCCGCGCCGCCTCGAGCGGCTGCGCACGCTGGCCTGGGAGAGCGGCGCCTGGCCGGTGGTGGTGCTCGGAAAGGCCGACCGTTGCGCCGATCTGGGCGCGGAGCTGCAGCGGCTGGCCGAGGCCACCCCCGGTGTGGAGGTCCATGCGGTGAGCTGCTTCACCGGCGAGGGCCTGGCGGCGGTGGCCGCCATGCTCCGGCCGGGCCGCACGGCGGTGCTGCTCGGCTCCTCAGGGGTCGGCAAGTCGACGCTGGTCAACCGCCTGGCCGGCCGCGACCTGCTGGCCACCGGCGAGGGCACCGGCAGCTACCGGCTGGTGGCGCTGGCGGGCGGCGGCCTGGCGATCGACACCCCCGGCCTGCGCGAGCCAGGGCCGGTGGGCGGCCACCCTGACCCGGTGCCCGCAACCCAGCCCCGCCGGCTGCCGCTGCAGGTCCCCTGCCGCTGAGCCGGCAGGGACGCTCAGCCGTTCCCGGCCTGCTCTCCGACCACGATCGTCACCTCCGTGTCGCGCGGGACCTCCGCGCCACCCTGGGGCGACTGCAGCACCACCCGGCCAACCTGGCGGGGATCCAGCACCTGGACGGTCTCCTCCCGCACCCGCAGGCCGGCCGCCTCCAGGATCCCCCTCGCCGGGCCGGCCCGGCGGCCGACCACGTTGGGCACCCGCACCACCCCCGGCTGGGCGGTGGTGGTCGGCGCCGCGGTGGTCGTCGGCGGCTGGGTGGTGGTCGGCAGCTGCGAGGTGGTGGTCACCAGCTCGGTGGTCTCCACCCGTGGCGAGGTGGTCGCGGTGGGCAGGGTCGGCACCGCCGCCGGCGCCTCCGGCGTCTGGCCGACCACCCGGGAGACCACCAGCGCGATCGCCGCGGTGAGGCCGACGATGCCGAGCGGCACCAGCACCCAGACCAGCCAGCGCCAGCGCCTCGGGGCCGGCTCGGCGTGGCGAGCGGCCCGCCCCGGGACGACCGTCCCGCCGAGCGCCACGGTCGCGTCGGCCCCGGCGCCGGACGGGGCCGCCAGCGGCGGCAGCACCGTGGCCGCCATCGCCGCCGTGCCGGCGGCGCCGGCCAGCACCCGCTGCCCCGCCCGCACCCGCTCCAGGTCCTGGCGCATCTCCTCCGCCGTCTGGTAGCGGTCGGCCGGCTGCTTGGCCATCGCCTTCAGGCAGACCGCCTCCAGGTCGGCGGGCACGTCGGGGTTCAGCAGCCGCGGCGGGGCGGGGTCCTCGCGGACGTGCCGGTAGGCGATCGCCACCGGCGTGGCACCCCGGAACGGCACCGTCCCGGTCAGCATCTCGTACAGGCAGCAGCCGAGCGAGTACAGGTCGCTGCGGTAGTCGACCGGCTGCCCCTGCGCCTGCTCCGGCGACAGGTACTGGGCGGTGCCGAGCATGGCCGCGGTCTGGGTCACCGGCTCGCCCTCGGCGGCCCTGGCGATGCCGAGGTCCATCAGCTTGGCGCGGCCCTCGGGGGTGAGCATGACGTTGCCCGGCTTGACATCGCGGTGGATCAGCCCGCTGGCGTGGGCGGCGGCGAGGGCCGAGCAGACGTCGGCGGCGATCTGGGCGGCGCGCTGCGGGAACAGCGGCCCGTCGGTGGTGAGCACGTCCTTGAGGGTGCGGCCCTCCACGTACTCCATCACGATGAAGGGGGTGCCGTCCTGCGCGCCGGTGTCGTAGACGGCCACGATGCCTGGGTGGCTGAGGCTGGCGGCCGCCTGCGCCTCGCGCCGGAAGCGCTGCAGGAACCCGGGGTCGTAGGCGTACTGCGGCAGCGGCACCTTGATGGCGACCCGGCGGGCGAGCAGCCGGTCGTGGCCTTCGAAGACCTCGGCCATGCCGCCCACACCGAGCAGC
>DASYRU010000192.1:0-3933 GCA_036004165.1 Actinomycetota bacterium | reverse complement strand
GCCCCCTCGCCGAGAGATCCCCGATTCGGGCCGGATGCCCGAGTAGAATCCCTGGTGGCTACCGGCGGGGTGGGGCCGCCGGTGGTCAAGCGCTGTCCGTCACGCCTTCGGAGGATCGCCATGCCAGGTCGCTTCGGTCGTGTGCTCACCGCCATGGCCACCCCGTTCAGCCAGGACGGAAACCTGGACGTCGACGGCGCCCAGCGCCTCGCCCGCCACCTGCTCGACAACGGCACCGACACGCTGGTGGTGGCCGGCACCACCGGCGAGTCGCCGACCCTCACCACCGACGAGAAGGCCCGCCTGTGGACGGCGGTGGTCGAAGCGGCCGGCGACGGCGCCCGGGTGATGGCCGGCACCTCGACCTACTCGACCGCCGAGTCGGTCGAGCTGACCCGGCTGGCCGAGAAGGCCGGGGCGGGCTCCCTGCTGCTGGTGACCCCCTACTACAACAAGCCGCCCCAGTCCGGGCTGGTCGCCCACTTCAGCGCCATCGCCCAGTCCACCGGCCTGCCCTGCATGCTCTACAACATCCCCGGCCGCACCGCCTGCACCATCGAGGTGCCGACGATGGTGCGGCTGTTCGAGCGGCTCGACAACGTCGTGGCCGTCAAGGACGCCGTCGGCGACATGGCCGCCGCCAGCCGCCTGCACCGCGAGACCGGCGGCGCCATGCAGCAGTACTCCGGCGACGACAAGAACCTCCTGCCGCTGCTGGCGGTCGGGGGCGTCGGGGTGGTGAGCGTCGCCGCCCACCTGGTCGGTCCCGCCCTCCAGCAGCTGGTGGCCGCCTTCGAGCGGGGCGACACCGGGGCCGCCCTGGGCCTGCACCTGCGGCACCTGGCCCTGTTCGAGGGGTTGTTCGCCACCTCCAGCCCGATCCTACTGAAGGCCTGCATGAACCTGCTCGGGCTGCCGGCCGGGCCGCTGCGGCCACCGCTGCCGGACGCCACCCCCGAGCAGGTCGAGTTCGCCCGCGGCCTGCTGGACGGCGTGCGTGCCTGACGGGTCCGTCCAGATCGCCTTCCTCGGAGGGCTCGGCGAGATCGGCCGCAACTGCGCCGTGGTCGAGCTGGCGGGGGCGCGGCTGCTGATCGACTGCGGCCTGGCCTTCCCCGACGCCGACCAGCCCGGCGTCGACATCATCCTGCCCGACTTCTCCTGGCTGGCCGAGGAGCCGGAGCGGGTCGTCGGGGTGGTCCTCACCCACGCCCACGAGGACCACATGGGCGCCCTGCCGTACTTCCTCCGCGACTTCGACGTGCCCGTCTACGGAACCAGGCTGTCGCTCGGCATGCTCTCGGCCAAGCTGGAGGAGCACGAGCTCGCCCCCTCCCTGGTCGAGGTCGCCGCCGGCCAGCGCACCGCCCTCGGACCCTTCGACCTCGAGTTCTACTCCATGTCGCACTCGATCCCCGACGGGGTGGCGGTGGCGCTGCGCACCCCCGCCGGCACGATCGTGCACACCGGCGACTTCAAGATGGACCTGACCCCGATCGACGGCCGCACCACCGACCTCGGCGGCCTTGCCAGACTGGCAGCGGAAGGCATCGACCTGCTGCTGTCCGACTCCACCAACGCCGACGCGCCCGGCTTCATCGCCTCCGAGGTCGAGGTCGGCCGCGCGCTCCACGACATCTTCGAGGCGGCCGAGCGGCGCATCGTGGTCGCCTGCTTCGCCAGCCACGTCCACCGCGTCCAGCAGATCCTGGACACCGCCCACGGCCTCGGCCGCAAGGTCGCCCTGGTCGGCCGCAGCATGGTCCGCAACATGCGGGTCGCCTCCGACCTCGGCTACCTGCGGGTGCCGGCGGACCTGCTCATCTCCATGGAGGACCTGAACAGGCTGGACCCGGCGCGCACCGTGGTGCTGTGCACCGGCTCCCAGGGTGAGCCGTACTCGGCGCTGACGCTGATGGCCGCCCGCGACCACAAGTGGGTGCGGATCGAGCCGGGCGACACCGTGGTGCTGTCCTCGTCGCTGATCCCCGGCAACGAGGCGGCCGTCTACCGCACCATCAACGACCTCGCCCGCCTGGGCGCCGACGTCTACCACAAGGGCAACGCGCCGGTGCACGTCTCCGGCCACGCCGCCCAGGGGGAGCTGACCCTGCTGCTTGCCACCCTGCGGCCGCGCAACTTCCTGCCGGTCCACGGCGAGTACCGCCACCTGGCCCAGCACGCCCGCCTGGCCGAGGCCGCCGGGGTGCCGCGCGACCGGATCCTGGTCTGCGAGGACGGCGACGTCGTCGAGCTGACCGACGGACATGCCACGCGGGCCGGCCAGGTGCGGGCCGGCATGGTGTTCGTCGACGGGCTCGGGGTCGGCGACGTCGGCGACGCCGTCCTGCGCGACCGGCGCAAGCTCGGCGGCGAGGGCTTCGTGCACGTGGTCGCCACCATCGAGGCCCGCACCGGCAAGGTGCTGGCCGGCCCCGACATCGTCACCCGCGGCTTCGTCTACGAGCCGGAGTCGGGCAACCTCATCGAGGAGGCCAAGGCCCGCGTGCTCGACGCCCTCGAGCGGGCCGCCGCCGACGGGGTGGTCGACACGATGATCCTCAAGCAGCACATGCGCTCGGTCGCCTCGGCGTTGTTCAAGGAGCGCACGCAGCGCCGGCCGGTGATCATCCCCACGGTGATGGAGGTCTAGGGGATGGCGAAGACCCGCGCGCGGCGCCCGGCGGGCCGCCGCTCGCCCGCCACCAAACGCCGGCCGAGCCAGCCGTCGCGCGGCCAGCGCCTCGGCCAGGGCCCGCGCCGGGCGCTGTCGCCCCACAAGGGCGACATCCAGGGCGTGTTCCTGGTCCTGTTCGCGGTGCTGCTCGCCCTCGGCATCTGGCTCCACAACGGCGGCAAGGTCGGCGTCTTCCTCGCCCTGCTGTTCCGCGGCCTGTTCGGCTACGGCGCCTACGCGGTGCCGCTGCTGGTGGCCGGGCTCGGCGTCGCCCTGTTCCGGCGCTCGGGGGCCAGCGCCGACGACGCCGTCGCCGGCCGCGTCACCATCGGCCTGCTGGCGGTGCTGCTCGGCGGGCTCGGTCTCCTCCACCTGGCCACCGGCGCGCCGCCGACCTCGGCGGCCCCGGCGGTGCTGCAGGACTCCGGCGGGCTGGTCGGTGCGGCCACCGCCACCCCCCTGGCCCGGCTGCTCTCGACCTGGGGAGCGGCGACCTCGTTCGCCTGCCTGCTGTTCCTGGGGACGCTGATCAGCACCAGAACCTCGGTCGCGGCGGTCGGTCGGGGCCTGGCGGCCGCCGCCGGGACGGTCCGCTCGGCGCTCACCCCGCCCCCGCGTCCGGCCTCCGAGGCCGAACCGGGCAAGGGCGCCGGCGACACCCCGACCGGCCGGCCCGCCGCCCCGATCGAGGAGGGGGAGCCGGCCGCCACGGCCAGGCGGCGCGCCCGCAAACGCTCCGACGACGACACCGTGGAGGTGACCGTCGGCGCGGAGGCGGCCGAGGGCGCCGCCGGCGAGCCTGAGGAGGCGGCCGCGACCAGGCCGACGCCGCCGCCCACCCCGGCCGACCAGCCCGGAGCCGGCGAGGCCGTCCAGCTCGCCATGACCGTGCAGGCCAGGGCGGGCGGCGCCTACACCACCCCGCCGGAGTCGCTGCTGCGGCGCGGCCACGCCCGGCCGGTCGACGCCCGCCGGCTCGACGAGACCGCACGGGTCCTGGAGAACACCCTCGACCAGTTCGAGGTCGACGCCCACGTGGCCCGCTACACCAGGGGACCGACCGTCACCCGCTACGAGGTGGAGCTTGGCCCTGCGGTCAAGGTGGCACGGGTGATCGGCCTGTCCCACGACATCGCCTACGCGCTCGCCTCCCCGGACGTCCGCATCATCGCCCCCATCCCGGGCAAGTCGGCGATCGGCATCGAGGTCCCCAACCGCGACCGGGAGCTGGTCACCCTCGGCGACATCCTCGGCCG
>DASYRU010000191.1:0-2658 GCA_036004165.1 Actinomycetota bacterium | reverse complement strand
CCGCCGTCCGGAACCCGGGGTCGACCTCGAGGCTCCGCCTCACCAGCGCGAGCACCCGCGGGTGCCTGAGCCGCCGCGGCGTCCAGGCCTGGTACTGCCGCAACGCCCCGGGCAGGTCGGTGGGTGAGGCCGCCCGCAGCGCGGCCAGGGCGGCGTCCAGGTAGCCGGCAAGCAGCGGCTCAGGCACGTCGGGCAGGGCCGCGGCCGCCGCTAGGTCCGCGGCCGCCGGTTCCTCCAGGGCGTCCACCCGCGGGTTCCCGTTGCTCCCGGGCACGGCGGCCGGGGCGCTGCCGCCGGCCAGGCTCGGGGACTCCTCCGCTGGGCCGTTCTCGGATGCGCCGGCCGTGCTCATGGGCCAGCCGGCTCTAGGCCGTTGCGACCGAAGGCCGGGACCACCTCGACCTGGGTCGCCGAGCCGCACCAGCGGCAGCGCACCGTCTCGGCCACGGCCGAGAGGTCGCGCTCCTCCTCCACGGTCAGCTCGCCCGCCACCGTGTAGTGCCAGAACGCGGCCGTCCGCCTGCTCGACACCACGTCGAAACGGGTGAGGTTGCCGCAGGCGGCGCAGCGCAGCCGCTCGCCACGCCCGGGCAGGTGGTCGAGCACGCGGCCTCCCTGAGACGAGCTTGCGTCGGTCGTGATCCAGGGTAGCCGCGGCGGCCCGCAAACGCCGGCAGGGCTGGTCGGATATGCTGTGGTCGTGGACAAGACCGCATTCACCTTCCCAGGCCAGGGCCGCATCGCCCTGGGCAGCGGCGCACCATGGGCCGACGACCCCGCCGGCTGGCCCTTCCTGCGCGCCTCCGAGCTGCTCGGCTGGGACGTGATCGAGCTGCTGGAGGCGGGCGACGCCGCGCTGTCCGACACCCGCAAGGCGCAGCCGGCCATCTACACCCACTCGGCCGCCTGCCACCTGCTCGCCCGTGCCGAGGGCCTGCGGCCCGACCTGGTCGCCGGCCACTCCCTCGGCGAGTACGCCGCCCTGTTCGCGGCCGGTGGGGTCAGCTTCGAGGAAGGGCTCCAGCTGGTGGTCCGCAGGGCCGAGCTGGCCCATCAGGCCGGCGGCGCCGGCGTGATGCAGGTGATCCTCGGCCTGCCGGACAAGACCGTCGGCCAGGTGTGCCGCACGGTCCGCCGCCAGGTCGGCAAGGTGTTCCTGGCCAACTCCAACGCTCCCGGCCAGGTCGTCATCTCCGGCGATCGGGCCGCGGTCGAGGAGGCCGGCCGCCGCGCCCTGGCCGCCGGTGCCAAGCGGGTGCTGGCGCTGCCGATCGGCGGCTCCTTCCACACCCCGCTGATGGACGCCGCCAAGCGCCCGTTCCGGGAGGCGCTCGACCGCATCGACCTGCGCCGGCTCGAGGTTCCGCTGGTCTCCAACGCCAAGGCCAGGGTGGTCCGCAGCGGCCGTCGCGCCGGCCGGCTGCTGGCCCGCCAGCTCACCTCGCCGGTCGACTGGACCCGCTGCGTCGAGCGGCTGCGCGCGCTCGGCACCACCAGCTACGTCGAGCTCGGACCCGGCCGGGTGCTCGAGGGGCTGATCCGCCGCATCGACCCGCGCGCCATGGTGTCGATGGCCACCACCCCGGAGGAAGTCCGGGCGCTGGCCGAGTTGGCGCGACCCTGAGCGTGTAACACCCGGTTTGTCCTCTGCCGCCACACCCCCCGATTCGCATACGATTGCTCCCACCGCGACCATCGCGGTGGTCGAGGGCAGGGGAGGTGCGCGGTGGGGGCGCACGAGCTGGTCGAGGCCGGCCGCCAGCACGTGGCCACCGGCCGCATCCGCGAGGCGATGGCCTGCTTCACCCGCGCCGCCGACGACCCGGAACGCGGGGCGGAGGCGCTGAGCCTGCTGGCCGCCGCCTACCTGCTGCCCGGCTCGCAGGCGCCGGAGCTGGCGCTGGTCCACGCGCACCGGGCCGCCAGGCATCCGGCGGCCGAAGGGGAGCACCTGGCCCGCTGCGCCGCGGTGGCGCTGGCAGCCGGCGACCCGGCCCTGGCCGAGGAGCTGGCCGGACGGGCCGGAGCGGCCGGCGGCGGCGCCGCCCTGGCCACGCGCGCGACCGCCCGGCTGCGGCTCAAGGACCGGCAGGGGGTCCGTGACCTGCTCGCCCTCGTGGAGCGTGCCGACGGGCCGGCCGTGTTCTGGCGGCGGCTGGTGCTGGAGGCGTCGGCGGCCGGCTGGCTGGGCGCCGCCCTGGCCGCCAGGCGCGCGATGCGCGCCGGCGGCCTGCGCGCTCCCGGGCTGGCCACCGTGCTGCTGCACGCCTCCGCCGCCCCGCTGTTCCTGGCCTTCCTGCTCGGCGCCACCGTGCTGGCGGTGGCCCTGCCGGGACGGCTGGCCGCCCAGGCCGGGGTCGGCTGCCTGCTGGCCGGCCTGGCGGTCGCCCTGGCCGGCCGCCGCGTCTGAGCGACCCGCGACGCTTGACCCCGAACACCTGTTCGTCTAGCGTCTGGTGCCGTCAACCGTCGAGCCGACGAAAGGCCCGGGATGCCCGCCGCCATCCAGGGACGCCTGGACGACCTCGGCGCGCCACTGATCGACGTCGAGTTCGTGGTGCTCGACCTGGAGACCACCGGCGGCTCCCCCGCCAACGACCGCATCACCGAGGTCGGCGCGGTCAAGGTCCGCGGCGGCGAGGTGCTCGGCACCTTCCA
>DASYRU010000190.1:0-2397 GCA_036004165.1 Actinomycetota bacterium | reverse complement strand
CGGGGCGTGCTCCTGTTCCTCGTCCTGTTCGCGCTCGCCGCCACCGCCGTCTACCCGTTGCGCGCCTACGTGGCCCAGCGCAACCGCATCCTCACGCTCGAGGCCAAGCACCAGGCGCTGCAAGCCGAGAACGACCGTCTGGCCCGTGAGCAGGCCCGCCTCAACGACCCCGCCTACATCGAGCAGCTCGCCAAGCGCGACTTCCACATGGCCCGTCCGGGCGAGGAGACCTGGCAGCTGAACGGCACCCCGCCGCCGGACCGGCCGGTGGCCAGGCAGACGACGGAGCGCCACCGGTCGTGGGCCCAGCGCGTCTGGGAACGCCTCACCGGCTGGGTGAAGTGACCCTGGGCGGGCCCTGATTCCGCAAGTGCGTTTGTTGACGGCCTGAATTGCCGTCCCTACGATGGACCCGAGCCCAGCACCGCTTGGCTCCGTGGAGTTCCCCACAGCAGAAGGAGTGTCGGTCGCCAGCATGCCTGCCGAGATCGGGGCCATCGTCCCGGGCACGGTCGTTCGCCTCGCCCCCTACGGTGCATTCATCAAGCTCGAGACGGGCGAGACGGGTCTCGTCCACATCTCCGAGATCGACCGCAACTACGTCCGCTCGGTCGAGGAGCATCTCCGGATCGACGACCAGGTCACCGTCAAGGTCGTCGGCGTCAAGGAAGACGGCAAGATCGACCTGTCCATCAAGCAGGCCGCCGCCGACTGGCAGCCAGAGGCAGGCAGGCCCCGCCGTTCGGCCAGGGACCCCGAGTTCGAGCAGAAGCTCAAGCGGTTCATGCGCTCCAGCGAGGAGCGGCTGGTCGACGTCAAGCGGCAGCGCGAGGGCAGGCGCGGATAGGTCGTGCCCCGCACGCCGGCCCGTTCGCCCTCCCGGCCCGATCCCTCCGCCCTCCCGGACCCCGCGCGCCTCGACTGGCGGCGCGGACCTCCTGACGCGGCCGACCCGCGCGGCGAGCCGGGCTGGGCGGCGTCGCTGCCTGAGGCGGCGGCGGCCGACCGGCGGCTGATCCAGGCGCAGCTCGGCCGCGACGTCCGCGGCTCGGTCGCGGTCGCCGCCCGCTGCCGCTACGGCCTCCCGGCGGTGGTGCGGACCGCGCCCCGGCTGCCAGACGGCACGCCGTTCCCCACCCTGTACTGGCTCGCCTGCCCAGCCGCCAGGGTCGCCGTCGGCCGGCTGGAGGCGGCCGGCTGGAACGCGCTGCTGTCCGGGCGGCTCGAAGCCGAGCCGGAGCTGGCCACGGCCCACGCCCAGGCGCACGCCGGCTACCTGGCCCAGCGCGACCGCATCGAGCGGCTGCCGGACGACCCGGGCGTCGGCGGCCTTCCGGGCCGGGTCAAGTGCCTCCACGCCCTCTACGCCCACCAGGCGGCCACCGGCGCCGACCCGGTCGGCCGCATCGTGAGCCGCGCCGTCGACCCGATCGACTGCCCGGGTCCGTGCGTGGACCCGCCGACCACGGCCGCCGAGGCGTGAGACCCGTGCGGCTGGCCGCCATCGACGTCGGCACCAACTCGACGCGGCTGCTGGTGGCCGACGTCCAGGACGGCCGCATCACCGCCGAGCACGCCCGCGAGATGGTCATCACCCGGCTCGGCAAGGGCGTCGACCGCAGCCGGCGCTTCGACCAGGACGCGCTGCGGCGGACCCTCGAGGTGCTCGCCGGCTACGCCGCCGCCTGCCGCGAGCTCGGCGTGGAGCGCTCCCGGCTGGTGGCGACCAGCGCGACCAGGGACGCCAGCAACCGCCAGCGGTTCCTCGACGGCGCGCGGGAGCTGGTCGGGGTCGAGGCCGAGGTGCTGACCGGCAGGCAGGAGGCCGCCGCCGCCTTCCTCGGCGCCACCCACGACCTGCCGGGCGACCAGCGCACCCTGGTGGTCGACATCGGCGGCGGCTCCACCGAGCTGATCATCGGCCGGCCCCGATCCCAGGAACCGGAGGCGATGGTCTCGCTCGACGTCGGCTGCGTCCGCCTGCACGAGCGCCACCTGCACGACGACCCGCCGAGCCCCGCCCAGGTCGCCGCCCTGCGGGCCGACGCCGCCGCGCAGCTGGCAAGGGTGGCGGGCGCGCTCGACCCTGCCTCGGCCGAGCTGGTGGTCGGGGTGGCGGGGACGATCACCACCGTCACCGCGATCGCGCTCGGCCTCGACGCCTACGACCCCCGCCGCATCCATCGCGCCACCGTGAGCGCGGCCGAGGTCGCGGCGACCGCCGAGAAGCTCGCCGCGATGACCGTCGCGGAGCGGGCCGCCCTGCCGGTGATGGCCAGCGGCCGGGAGGACGTGATCGCCGCCGGCGCGCTCCTGCTCGACGAGCTGGTCTCGAGCTTCGGCTTCGCCGGGCTGGTCGCCAGCGAGACCGACATCCTCGACGGCGTCCTCCTCGGC
>DASYRU010000189.1:0-6995 GCA_036004165.1 Actinomycetota bacterium | reverse complement strand
GGTCGAGCACGCGCTTGCACTCGGGCTTGTTCTCGATCAGCGGCTTGCGCTCGTTGGGCGCGACCACCTTGGCGATCGAGTACGGCGCGCAGCGGACGCCCTTGTTGGCCAGCACCCCGAAGGCGCCGGCCATGTCCAGCGGCGAGACCTCCCTCGCCCCGAGCACCAGCGAGCAGATCTTCCAGTAGGCGTAGTCCTTGGAGTCGCGCGGCGGGATGTTGCTGATCCCCATCTTGCGGGCGACCTCGACCGCCCGCTCGGGGCCGACCGCGACCGCGAGCTGGGCGAACCAGGTGTTCACCGACTTGGCGGTCGCCTGGTACATGTTGTAGACGCCGGCGCTTGACTCGCCGGCGTTGCCCACGCTCCAGGGCCCGTCCGGCCCGGCGCAGCGACGGTCGTGAATGGTGATCCTCGCCGGCGCGCTGAACACCTTCGCCGGCGAGATGCCCTTTTCCAGGGCGGCCACGACGAAGAACATCTTGAACGCCGACCCGGGCTGGAAGCCGCTGCCGCCCTTGCCGGTCGCCAGGCAGACCTTCGACTTCTTGAAGTCCCTGCCGCAGTAGAGCGACACGATCTTGCCGGTGGTCGGCTCGACGCTGGCGAGGGCGCCGGCGGGGTCGGCGCCGAACTGGTCCATCTTGCCGCGGACCGCCCGTTCGGCCTGCTGCTGCTTGGAGCTCTGCAGGGTGGTGTAGATCTTCAGGCCGCCCTGGAAGACCATGCGCTTGCGCCGGTCGGTGCCGACCTTGCCGAGCGCCTTGTCGTAGCTGTGGTCGTTCAGGAGCTGGTCGACGATGTACTGCACGAAGTAGGGCTGCCGGTTGGGCTGCGAGTAGCGCTTGACCTTCAGCTTCTGCTTCTTGGCGGCGGCCACGGCCTTCAGGCTGGCGAAGTCGCGTTCCTGCATCCGGTCGAGCACCAGGTTGCGCCTGGCGAGGTTGGCCTTCCGGTTGGTCGGCTTGAAGCGCTCGGGGGAGGCGATCGTGGCGGCCAGCGACGCCGCCTCGGACAGCGACAGGCGCTCGACCGGCTTGTTGCCGAAGTAGTGGCGCGCCGCGGTGGCGATCCCGTAGACGCCTTCGCCGAAGTAGGCCTGGTTCAGGTAGGCCTCGAGGATCTTGTCCTTGCTCCAGCGCCGCTCCAGCTCGACCGCGTACATCGCCTCGCGCAGCTTGCGGTCCAGCGTGCGGGCGTCGCCGGTGACGACCTTCTTGATGAACTGCTGGGTGAGGGTGCTGCCGCCCTGCTCGATGCTGCCCTCCCGCAGGTCGGCGAGCGCCGCCCGCATGATGCCCCGCAGGTCGATGCCCTCGTGCTCGTAGAAGCGGTCGTCCTCGATCGCCACCACCGCGTCGCGGACCCGCGTGGGGACGTCCTTGAGGTTCACGATCTTGCGGTTCTCGTCCAGCACGAGGGTGGCAAGGGCGGTCTTGCCGTCGGCGGCGTAGATGGTCGAGCTCTGGGCCGGGTCTGGCAGCGCCTTCTGCAGCGGCGGGATGTCGCCGAGGCGCCGCGCGGTGTCCCTGGCGATGGCGCCGGCCGGCACCACCACGGGGAGCACGGCGACGCCGGTGACCAGGGCGGCGGCGGTGACCACGGCCAGCGCCATGGCGAGCCGGCCGCCCACCACGGTCATCGTGCGACCACTGGGGAGACCGGCCGGCGGGGTCGGCATCGGGGCGTCGGCCATCCTGACCGGATGATATAGGGTGGTCGATCGGCACGGGCAAACCGTCGCCCGAACGTTATGAGGAGGCCGTGCGCCCGTGGAAGGGCTTGGCGAGTCGTTCCAGCATTGGGCCGACGGGTTCGTCGAGCAGCTCCCCAACCTGATCGCGGCGCTGCTCTGCCTGGTGATCACCGTGCTGGT
Source organism: Actinomycetota bacterium (assembly GCA_036004165.1). Classification (GTDB taxonomy): domain Bacteria; phylum Actinomycetota; class CALGFH01; order CALGFH01; family CALGFH01; genus CALGFH01. Next base: position 5,119 of record DASYRU010000189.1, on the reverse strand, counting down.
CGCCCGCAGGGTGCGGCGCTGGACGGAGTTCGGGCTCCGCCGTACCTCGGCCGAGCCGCACGTGCGCCTGCTGGTGGCCAAGCTGGCCTATTTCGGCGTCGTCACCGTCGGCGTCGTGGTGGCGCTGTCGCTCGGCGGCGTCAACCCCGCGGTGCTGGTCGGCAGCCTCGGCCTGGCCACCGTCGCCCTCGGCTTCGCCCTGCAGGACATCGTGAGCAACTTCACCGCCGGCATCGTGCTGCTGCTGGAGCACCCCTTCACCAGGGGCGACCACATCGGCATGGGGGACACCGAAGGGACGGTGGAGGACATCCGGGTGCGCGCCACCCAGTTGCGCACCCCGGACGGCCAGCGTGTGCTGGTGCCGAACAAGCTGCTGTTCACCAACGTGATCACCAACGCGAGCGCGACCGTCCACCGGCGCCTCGAGGTGCTGCTGGAGGTCCCCCAGGGCCAGGACCCGACCAGGGCCAGGGAGTTGCTGCCGGCCGCGGCCGCCCGCGTCGGTGGGGTTTTCGCCAACCCGGCGCCGCAGGTGCTGATCGAGGACTTCGACCAGGGCGCGGTCAACCTGCGCCTCTGGTTCTGGGTCGACCCCCGCGCCGACGACCTGCCACTGGTGCGGAGCGAGGTGCTGGAGGCGGCGCGGAGGACCCTGGCGGATACGCGCTCCTAGCGGGCGGCCACGGGCACCGCGTCGGCGAACAGGTGGCTCCCCAGGCGGCGCAGGCCAGCCAGGTCGTGGACGTCGTCGGCCAGCAGCGGCACCCGGACCACGCCGAGGTTGGGGACGGTCGCCAGCAGCTCGCGGACCCGCTGCTGCTCGGCGGCGGCCACCGCCTCGAGGCCCTCGTGCAGCTCCAGCAGGTCGGCGAGCAACCGGCCGTCGGCGCCTGGCATCCGCTCCAGCCGCTGGCGGGCCGCCTGCGGCACCGCTGGGACCTCCCCCGCCTGGTGGATGCGGTTGACCACCAGGGCGCCGAGCGGCATCCGGTCGGCGGCCAGCCGTTCGGCGAAGAAGGCCGCCTCGCGCAGCGCCGCCTCGTCCGGCGTGGCCACCACCACGAACGCGGTGCTCGGATGCCTGAGCTGGTCGTAGACGAGGCCGGCGCGTTCCTTGAAGCCGTCGTACATGCCCTCGAAGGCGGCGAAGAACTCGCCGACCTCTGCCAGCAGCTCCGAGCCGGTGACGCGGCGGACCATCCTGGTCATCGTGGTGGTGGCCAGGTTCAGGCCCCGCAGGTAGCCGCGGCCGATCCGCTGCGCCGGGGCGATCAGCAGGCGGAAGGCGCGCGCGTCGAGCAGCTCGTTCAGGTGGTCGGGGGCGTCGAGGAAGTCGAGCGCCGAACGGGTCGGCGGGGTGTCGACCACCAGCAGGTCGTACCGCTGCGACTCGTGCAGCTCGTACAGCTTCTCCATCGCCATGTACTCCTGGGTGCCGGCCAGGGTGGAGGAGAGACGCTGGTAGAAGCGGTTGGCCAGGATGTGGTCGGCCTGCTCCTCGTCACGGGCGTAGCGCTCGATCACCTCGTCGAAGGTGCGCCGCATGTCCAGCATCATCGCGTCGAGGCTGCCGGGGCCGCCCGCTGGCAGGCCCTTGCCGGTCACCGGCTTCGGGGTGTTGGACAGCAGGTCGAGGCCGAGGGCCTGGGCAAGCCGGCGGGCCGGGTCGATGGTGAGGACGCAGGTGCGCCGGCCCGCCTCGGCCGACCAGAGCGCCACCGCCGCCGCGGTGGAGGTCTTGCCGACCCCGCCGGAGCCGCAGCAGACGACGATCCTGGCCGACCGGGCGAGCTCCGCCAGCGGGCTCACGTGCGGGTTCCGGCTCGCGTGGCGGCCTTCGCCGGTTCGGCGGCTCCGCCACGTCCAGTCGCTGCTGCCTCCGCCGCCAGCCGCTCCGCCAGGACGTGGACCGCTTCGGGGCCGTCCACCCCGCCGGCCAGGAACGGCAGCTCGACCACCTGCAGGTCGCCAAGGCCCGTCCGCAGCTCCTTGAGCAGGCGCCGTTCCCTGGCGACCTGGCGCTGACGGTCGCGTGCCTCGCCGAGCAGCACGCCGAGCGCACGCTCGTCCAGCTCGGCGCCGGCCCGCTCTGCCGCGGCGCGGAGCGGGCCGGGCGCCCTGAGCAGGCCGGGTAGCCGGCCGGCCCGGCCGCCCAGCCGGTCGGGGGTGACCCGGTTGGCGACCACCCCGGCGACCGGCAGCCCGGCGGCCCGCAGCGACACCGTCGCGTCGAGGGTCTCGCCGACGGGCAGCTCCTCCGGCAGGCAGGTCAGCACCACGCCGGTCCGCTCCGGGTCGTCGAGCAATATCCTGACCTGCTCGGCCTGGTGGCGGATCGGGCCGACCCGTGCCAGCTCGGCGACCGTCTCGGGTGCGCGGAGGAAGGGGACCACACGGCCGGTCGGCGGCGCGTCCAGCACCACCAGGTCGTGGGCGCCCCCGCGCACCGTCGCCTCCCAGACCTTGCCGACCAGCAGCACGTCGCCGAGGCCGGGGGCGGCGGCGGTGATGAAATGGGTGAGCCGGGCCCAGCTGAGCAGCCGGGCCAGCGGCGCGAAACCGTAGCGGGCGAGGTAGTCGCGCAGTGACTCCTCCGGGTCGACGGCCAGCCCGTCGACCCGCTCGGCGACCCTGGACCGCTGGTGGGTCAGGGGGGGACGGCCGAACATCGGGGCGAGGCCCTGACGCCCCTCGACCTCGATCACCAGGGTGCGGCGGCCCCGCAGCGCGGCGGCCACGGCCAGGCTGGCGGCCACGGTCGTCTTGCCGGTCCCGCCCTTGCCGGTGACCACCACCAGGCGGGCCCGGTCGAGGACCTCCATCCCAACGAGCATGATCGCGCCATCGTAGTCGGGGCTGGAACAATGGGCGCGCGATGCGACGAGCCGCCTTCCTCCTCTGCCTTGCCGGTCTCCTGCTGGCGATCGCGGGCGCCTTGCCCGCCGTCGGTTCGGTGGGGTCCGGAGGCTCGGTGGGGCCCGCCCATCTGGGGGGGTCCGGGGGGGCGCTTTCGGCCCCCCCGGCCAATTCGGCCCCCCCGGCCAATCAATCCCCCCCGGCCAACGGGGGCCCGGTGGTGGAGGTGTTCGAGGCCGCCGGCGTGCTGGACGCGTCCGTGCTCGGCGCGCTACGCACCGACCTGGCAGGAGCCGAGCGGCGCGGGGCGCGGGTGTTCCTGGTGCAGCTGTCGAGCTTCGGCGGCCTCGGGGTCGACCCGGCCGCCGTCCGGCGGGTGGTGGCCGACGCCGGCGTGCCGGTGGCCGTCTGGGTCGGCCCGAGAGCCGCAAGGGCGGCAGGGGCGGCCGCCTTCCTGCTGGCCGGCGCGGACGTCGTCGCGGCGTCAGGGCAGGCCAGCATCGGCCCTGCCCTGCCGGCCGAGCTCGGCCGGGGTCGCGACGCCACCGCCGAGGCGGCCCTGTTCGCCGCTTCCGGCCTGCCGGCCGAGCTCCAGCGAGGGACGCTCGACGGTCGGCGCGCCGAGGCCGAGGGGCTGGTCGGCTACCAGGCCGAGTCGCTGCCGGATGCGGTGCGCGGGCTCGACGGCCAGACGGTCGACGGCCGCCCCCTCGAGGTGACCGGCTTCCGGGTCCGCTTCCTCTCCCGCTCGCTGCTCGACCGGGTCAGGCACGGGCTGGCCAACCCCAGCCTGGCGTACCTGCTGCTGCTGGCGGCCGCCGCCTGCCTGGCCTTCGAGTGGTTCCAGCCGGGGTTCGGGGTGGCAGGCGCGGCGGGAGTGGTCTGCGCGCTGCTGGCCGCCTGGTCGCTGGCCGTGCTGCCGACCAACTGGCTCGCCCTGGCCGCCCTGCTCGCCGGGCAGGGGTTGTTCGCCGTGGACGCGGCCGTCGGCGGGCTCGGCCTCGGCACGGCGTCGGCGGCCGGGCTGACCGCTGCCGGGTCGTGGTGGCTGTTCGCCAGCCCGTCCCCGTTGCTGCGGGTCGACGGCCGGCTCGCCGTCCTCGGGGTGCTCTGGTCGCTGGCCTGGTTCGTGGTGATCCTGACCGTCCTGCTGCGCTCCGGCCGCCAGGTCCCCGCCGGCACCGAGGCGCTGGTGGGCTCGCGCGGGGTGGTCCGCAGCATGCTGAACCCCGGCGGCATCGTGGTGGTGGACGGCGCCATGTGGCGGGCCAGGCTGGCCGGCGGCGACGGCGGCCTGCCGACCGGACAGCGGATCCGGGTGGAGGCGGTGGTCGACGGCATCCTCCAGGTCAGCCCGGAGGACCCGGCCGCCGTCCGACCCGTGCGACGGCGCGGCAGGCGCGGCGCGCGCGAGACCCAGCCGGCCAGGCGTGAGTAGGCCGTGGCAAGGGCGCCCGACCGTCGCCTGGTCGCGCTGCAGCTCGCCGGCGGGCTGGTGCTCTGCGGGCTCGGCTGGGGCAGCAGCCTGGCGGGGATCGACCCGATCCGCGGCTACTGGTACGACCTGGTGTGGAGCGGATACATCCTGGCCGCCGACGCGGTCGTCTGGGCCCGCGCCGGCCGCTCCCTGCTCCACGGCGGCGGCTGGCGTATGGCCGGCCTGTTCGCGCTCAGCGCACCCTTCTGGTGGGCGTTCGAGATCGCCAACTGGCGCCTGGAGAACTGGAAGTACGTCGGCACGTCGATCTACGGCGGGCAGGCCCACGTGCTGCTGAAGACGCTCTCGTTCGTGTTCGTGCTGCCCGCCCTCGCCTCCTCGCGTGACCTGCTGCGCTCGTTCGTCCGCTTCCCGCACCCGCCGGCGGTGCCGCTGCCGTCGTGGACGGCGCCCGCCCTGGTGGCGTTCGGCCTGTTGTGCGTGCCCCTGCTCTACCTGTTCCCGAACCAGGCGTTCCCGCTGGTCTGGGTGGCGCCCGTGTTCGTCCTCGACGGCATCGCCGACCTGCGCGGGAAGACCAGCGTGCTGGGCCTGGTCCGGGCGGGGAGGGCCGGGCCGGTGCTGCTGCTGGCCGCGGCCGGTCTCGGCACCGGAATCCTGTGGGAGCTGTGGAACTGGGGCGCCGTGCCGCACTGGGACTACCGCATCCCCTACCTGAGCTTCCTGCCGGTGTTCGAGATGCCGGTCGTCGGCTACCTCGGCTACCCGCCGTTCGCGCTGGCCGCCGACGCGCTCTGGCGGACGGTGAGCGGCGGCCGCGGC
>DASYRU010000188.1:0-1822 GCA_036004165.1 Actinomycetota bacterium | reverse complement strand
GTCGCGGCGGTGTTCCAGCCGGCCCGCCGCCGCGTGCAGGATGCGGTGGACCGCCGCTTCAACCGGCGCCGCTACGACGCCGCCCGGACCATCCAGGCCTTCAGCGCCCGCCTGCGCGACGAGCTCGACCTGGGCACGCTGACCGGCGAGCTGCTGGCGGTGGTCGACCAGACGATGCAGCCGACCCGGGCGTCGCTGTGGCTGCGGCAGCCGGTCAGATCCTCCCCGAGCGGGCCCAGGCTGACGTAGCCTTCTGCGGAGACGCAGCCGAACGGGGAGGTCGGATCCTTGGCGCCGTTTCGTGGTTCGGCGGGGTTCACCGAGCGCTGGCGGCACTTCGGCTACCAGGAGGACGGCCGGGTGGCCACCGTCACCTTCGACCGGCCGGAGCGGCTGAACGCGCTCACCTTCGAGGTCTACGCCGACCTGCGCGACCTGCTCGGCGAGCTGCCCCACCGCGACGGCCCGCGGGTGCTGGTGCTCACCGGCGCCGGGCGCGGCTTCTGCTCGGGCGGCGACGTCCGCGACATCATCGGCGCCCTGCAGACGATGGGCCCGGCCGACCTGCTGGACTTCACCCGCATGACCGGGGCGGTCGTGCGGGGCCTGCGGGAGCTGCCGATGCCGGTGATCGCCGCCGTCAACGGGGTCGCGGCCGGCGCCGGCGCGGTGATCGCCCTGGCCGCCGACCTGCGGCTGCTGGCCCGGTCGGCCTCGCTGTCGTTCCTGTTCACCAAGGTCGGGCTGGCCGGGGCGGACATGGGCTGCGCCTGGCTGCTGCCGCGGCTGGTCGGCCTCGGCAGGGCCAGCGAGCTGCTGCTGCTCGGGGACACGGTCGACGCCGAGCAGGCGGTCGCGCTCGGCCTGGCCACCCGGGCGGTGGACGACGGCGAGCTGCCGGCGGCCACCGCCGACCTGGCCGGCCAGCTCGCCGAGGGACCGGCGCTGGCGCTGGCGGCCACCAAGGTGCTGCTCGGCCGCGAGCTGGACCTGCCGCTGGCCGGGGCGCTGGAGCTGGAGGCGGTCACCCAGGCGCTGCTGCTGCGGTCCGACGACCACGCCGAGTTCTACGCCGCCTTCACCGAGGGCCGCTCCCCCACCTGGACGGGACGGTGACCCCCCACCGGATCGTCAACCCGGCGGGGCTGGCGCCGCCGGTCGGCTTCGCCCACGCCGTGGTCGCCGCCCCCGGCCGCACCGTCTACCTGGGCGGCCAGACCGCCCACGACGCCGACGGGCGGCTCGTCGGCCGGACCATCGGCGAGCAGTTCGAGGCGGCCGCCCGCAACCTGGCGACCGCCCTGGCCGCCGCCGGCGGCACCCCGGAGCACCTGGTGTCGCTGCAGGTCTACACCACCGACGCGGCCGCCTACCGGGCCGCGTTGGGCGAGCTGGGCGCCGCCTACCGGCGGCAGCTCGGCCGCCACTACGTGGCCAGCGCCCTGTTCGAGGTCGCCGGCCTGTTCGACCCCGCCGCCAAGGTCGAGCTGGTGGGGATCGCGGTGATCCCCGAAGAGCACCACCGGGAGGAGCAGCCATGACCGCCGCCACCGACCCGCTGGACTTCCTGGACCTGGACCGGCTGCTGGACGAGGAGGAGCGGCTGATCCGCGACACCACCCGCGGGTTCGTCGCCGACAAGCTGCTGCCGGAGATCGCCGGCTGGTTCGAACGGGGGCATTTCCCCCGCGAGCTGGCCAAGGAGCTCGGCGGCCTCGGCCTGCTCGGCATGCACCTGCACGGCTACGGCTGCGCCGGCACCAACGCGGTCAGCTACGGCCTGGCGGCCCTGGAGCTGGAGGCCGGCGACAGCGGCATGCGC
>DASYRU010000187.1:0-19457 GCA_036004165.1 Actinomycetota bacterium | reverse complement strand
AGGGTCTTGGCCAGGGACCGCTCCAGCAGCGGGTGCAGGTAGGTCACCGGCTCGCTGCCGTTGCGGCGGCGGATGTAGGGGTGGACCGAGCCGCCCTGGATCGGGCCTGGCCGGATCAGGGCCACCTCGACCACCAGGTCGTAGAACTCGCGCGGCCGCAGGCGGGGCAGGGTGGCCATCTGGGCCCGGCTCTCCACCTGGAACACCCCGACAGCGTCGGCCCGGCAGAGCATCTCGTAGACGGCCGGCTCCTGCGGCAGCCCGGCCAGGTCGACCTCGACCCCGTGGTGGTCGCCGACCAGGTCGACCGCGGCGTGCAGCGCCGAGAGCATGCCGAGGCCGAGCAGGTCGAACTTGACCAGGCCGACCGCGGCGCAGTCGTCCTTGTCCCACTGCAGGACGCTGCGGTCCCGCATGGTCGCCCACTCGACCGGGCAGACCTCCACCACCGGCCGGTCGCAGATGACCATCCCGCCGGAGTGGATGCCGAGGTGGCGGGGGAAGTGCTGGACCTGGACGGCCAGCTCCATCACCTGGGCCGGGATGTCGTGCTCGGCGTCCTCCTCCAGCGGCCCCCACCCCTCGACCTGCTTGGACCAGGCGTCCAGCTGGCCGGGCGCGTAGCCGAGGGCCCTGCCCATGTCGCGCACGGCCGAGCGCGGCCGGTAGGTGATCACGTTGGCGACCTGGGCGGCCCGGTCCCGGCCGTAGCGGTCGTAGACGTACTGGATGACCTCCTCGCGCCGGCCGGCCTCGATGTCGAGGTCGATGTCCGGCGGGCCGTCGCGCTCCGGCGACAGGAAGCGCTCGAACAGCAGCCCGAGGGAGACCGCGTCGGCCTTGGTGATGCCGAGCGCGTAGCAGACGGCCGAGTTGGCGGCGGAGCCCCTGCCCTGGCAGTAGATGTCGGCGCGGCGGCAGAACTCGACGATGTCCCAGACGATCAGGAAGTAGCCGGGGAAGCCGAGCTGCTGGATGGTGGCCAGCTCGTGGTCGATCTGGCGCCAGGCGCCAGGCTCCCGCTCGGCGCCACGCGGCCCGTAGCGGTGGGCCGCGCCGCGCTCGGCCAGCTCGCGCAGCCAGCTCATCTCGGTGTGGCCCGGCGGGACGGGGAAGTCCGGCAGGCGGGGGGCGACCAGCTCGAGGTCGAAGGCCAGGGCCCGGCCGAGCTCGGCCGCCCGCTCGACGGCGCCCGGATAGCGGGCCAGGCGGGCCGCCTGCTCGAACCCGGCCCGCAGGTGGGCGCCGGCCCCGGCCGGCAGCCAGCCGTCCAGCTCGGCCAGGGAGGCGCGGGCGCGCACGGCGGCCAGCGCTGCGGCCAGCCGGCGCCTGGCGGGGGTGGCGTAGTGGACGTTGTTGGTCGCCACCGCCTCGACCCCGGCCCGGTCGGCCAGCCGCACCATGGCGTCGTTGCGGGCCGAGTCGAGCGGGTCGCCGTGGTCCCAGAGCTCCACGCAGAGGTTCTCGCGGCCGAACGCCTGGACCAGCAGATCCAGCTCGCGGGCGGCCGCCGCCGGCCCCCGCTCGTGAAGCGCCCGCGGCACCGCCCCCTTGCGGCAGCCGGTGAGGACCAGCCAGTGGCCGCCGTGCAGGCCGGCCAGCCGGCCGAGGTCGCCGCGTGGGGCGCCCTTGGACCCGGCCATCTGCGCCTCCGAGATGGCCCGGCAGAGGCGGGCGTAGCCGGCCGGGTCGCGGGCCAGCACGACCAGGTGGTGCCCTGGGGGATCCGGGGAGCCGGTCCGGGACTGGCCGGGCGGCTGCGAGCGCAGCGGGATGGTCAGCTCGGCGCCGAAGACGGTGGGCAGCCCGAGCGTCCTGGCCGCCTCGGCGAAGCGGACCACCCCGTACATACCGTCGTGGTCGGTGAGCGCGAGCGCCTCGAGGCCGAGCCGGGCCGCCTCCTCGACCAGCTCCTCCGGGTGGGAGCCGCCGTCGAGGAAGCTCGCGTTGGAGTGGCAGTGGAGCTCGGCGTAGGCGACGGCCATCCGGCCGCCCGGCGGCCGCCCGCCCCGCAGCGCGGGTGGCGGCCGGTAGGGCTGGCGCCTGGACGACCAGGCCGGCGCGTCCCCGCCGTCCGCCCCGGCCGGCTGGCTGCGCGGCCGGCCGTCCGAAAGCCTGCGCTCCAGCTCCGACCAGCGGAGCGGAGGATTTTGCCATCCCATATTTCCGGATGATCGAACACAAGTTCGGTCGAGGCAAGCATACCGCGGAATTCCCGAGCAGCGCGCAGAGGCCAAGTTCGCTGAATTCCGTCCGCAAAGTTCAATCGCGAATTCACCGTGCAGATACCGCCAGCCAGGCCACCGTCACGAGCGGTCCACCCCACCCGATCGCGCCAGCCGCTCCAGCGCACGGCCGGCGCGTCCCATGATGGTGGTGGCGCCGTCCCGGGGGAGCCGGGCCCGCACGGGGGCCCAGAAGTCCGCCCCAGGCGCCGCCTCCACCCCGATGCGAACGCCCCCTGACCAGGCCGCGTCGAACGCCATCCGCCAGGAGTGGAGGCAGGTACGCGCGCCGCTTGCGGCGCTCCCCACGTCGAACAGCGGGTCGCCCTCGATCGGGTGCCCGATCCACGCCAGGTGCACCCGGATCTGATGCCGTCGCCCCGTGACCGGCCGGACCGCGAGCAGGGTGTTGCGACCGCTCTCCCACACGCTCGCGAAGGTGGTGAGCGACGGATAGGTCCTGGTGTGGGTGAACACCTCGGAGGAGGCAACCGACCAGCCGGTTCCCGCCTGGTCGGTCACGATGGCGGCGCGGGGGGCCGCCACCCGCACGGTGCTCTTGCGGCCGGCGCAGAGGGGCAGCTCGATCGTGCCCTGCTGGGGAAGACCGCGTGAGCGGGTGATGGCGAGGTAGGCCTTGTCGAGGGAACGCCGCTGGAACTGGCGGGTGAGGCCGGCGTGGACCCGCTGGTCCTTGGCGAAGAGGATGGCCCCAGAGGCCACCTTGTCGATCCGGTGGACCGGGAGCAGCCGCTCGCCGGCGTCCCGCGCCAACCCCACCAGGTCGCTCTCGTGCCGCTCGCCCACCACCGAGATCCCGGCGGGCTTGTTCAGCACCAGCACGGCCTCGTCCTCGAAGAGCACCCGCTCGGCCCGAAGCTCGGTCCATCCCGTCGCCGGCATGCGTCTCAGTGCGGTCGGTGGGGACCGGTGATGGCCTCGAGCGCCGCGGCGACGTTGCCGAGCTGCGCCTGGCTGAGCCGGCCGGTGAAATGCTCCCGGATGCCGCGGAGGTGCGTGCGCGCCGCACGTCGCAGGACCTGACGCCCCCGGTCGGTCAGCCTGGCCAGCATCACCCGCGCGTCCCCCTCGATGCGCTCCCGCTGCACGAGACCTTCACCCACCAGCCGGTCCACCATCCGGGTGAGCCCGCTCGGGGACATCATCACCCGCTCGGCCAGCTCGGTCATGCGCAGGCAACGGCCGGGGGCGCGGGCCAGGCGCAGCAGCACGTCGTAGGCGCCGAGCGGCAGCCCGTGCTCCGCGCGGAGCTCGGCGTCGAGCTTGCGGATCACCTGGTCGTGGGCGTGGAGCAGCGCCTGCCAGGCGCGCAGCTCCGTCTCGCTCAGGTCGGTTCCCACAGCGCCCATGGTATCCTTCGCAGTGCAAACTTTGCACTGCGAAGGAACTGGCCGACTCGGGAGGACCGTTGGCGAGCATCGCCTCCTCACCCGTCATGGCGGGTCTCGGTCTCGGGATCGCGCTGGCCGGCGTCCCTGGAGCGGTGCAGGCGGTGCTGGTGCTCGCCGGCCTCGGCGTGTGGCTGCTGCTCACGGGGGTGATCGCATGACCCTGTTCGGGCTGGGCATCTCGACCTCGGCGGCACCCGGCGCCGACCCGGTGGCCGACGCCCGCAGGGCCGAGCAGCTGGGGTTCGACTTCGTCTCCGCCTCCGACCATCTGCACGGCGAGCAGCCGACCTTCGAGCCCTGGACGATGCTGTCGTGGATCGCGGCGGCGACCTCGCGGGTCCGCGTGGCCACCCGCGTGCTCGCCGTGCCCTACCGGCAGCCGGCGGTGGTGGCGAAGATGGCCGAGAGCCTCGACCGGCTCTCAGGCGGCCGGCTGATCCTCGGGCTGGGCGGCGGGGCGCTGGACGAGGAGTTCCGCGCCTTCGGGCTGGGGGTGCGGCCGCCGCGCGACAAGGTCGACGGCCTCGAGGAGGCCGTCCGCGTCATCCGGGGCCTCTGGTCGCAGCCGACCTTCACCTTCGATGGCCGGCTGTACCGGGCCGACGCCGCCGAGCTGGAGCCCAAGCCGGACCACCGCATCCCCATCTGGCTCGGCACCTACGGCCATCGCGCGCTGGCCCTCACCGGGCGGCTGGCCGACGGCTGGATCCCGTCGCTCGGCTACGCGCCTCCCGAGCAGGTGACGGTCATGCGCGAGCGCGTCCTGGCGGCCGCCCGGCAGGCCGGCCGCGACCCCGGGGAGATCACCTGCGCCTACAACCTCGAGGTCCGGGTGGACGAGCACGCCGGCGCGCGCCCCTCGGTCGTGTCGGGCCCTCCGGACGCCGTGACCGAGCGGCTGCTCGGCCTTCTCGAGCTCGGCTTCACCGCCCTGAACCTCATCCCCGCCGGGCCAGGCAAGGACGACCAGACCGAACGCCTGGCACGCGACGTGCTCCCCGCCCTCCGCGCCGCGAGCTGACCATCAGGCGCGGCCGAAGGTGGCGGCGATGCCCTGCTCGGCCGACTGGTAGCTGGCGCCCGCCTGGGCGGTGAGCCGGGCGATCCCGGTCAGGGCCTGGTGGAGGGTGGCGCCGCTGCGCTGCCATTCGGCCCAGAGGTCGAGGAAGCGGGCCTGGGCGACGCCGGCCCAGTCCGACCCGAGCGGCGCCACGTTGCCGGCCAGCTGGCGCAGCGTCCCCTCGATGCTGGCCGCGCCCGCGTCGAGCTGGGCCGAGACCTGCTGGAGCTGTTCGGGGGTGACCCGGATGCCGGCGCCTGCCATGTCGCTCCTCCTGTTCGTGTCCCTGATGGTCGGTTTCTACGCCGGGGACCGCACGCCCACAACCAGGTGTCCACAGGGCCCACCGGGGCACCCCCGGGTTCCCCGGGCCCAGTGGACGGTACTGGACCGGGACCGCCTACCGGCTGGGCCGTTGTCAGTCGTAGGTCGCCTCGACCCACCAGCGGCCGCCGGTCAGCCGCAGCAGGTGCGCGGCCCCCCCTCCGGTGGTGACCTGGAAGCGGGCCAGGCGGCGGGCGGCGCCTGGGTTCCACCAGCGCTCGTCGACCGGCCAGGGGCCGGCCCAGGCGGCCACGGCCACCCACGACCCACCGGCGACCCGGAGCCGGGCCGGCGACGCGCTGAGCAGGCCCCGGCCGTCCACCACCACGTCCGCCCCGGCCGCGTCCACCATCTCGGCCGGGAGCGGCTCCGGGTGGACGATCGCCGGCGCAGGGGCCGGCACCCGCCCGGGCCAGGGCGCCGAGGAGGCCGCCGCCGCGCCGGCGCCGCCAGCGGCCGGGGCGGGACCGGGGCCGGCCGCCGCCGGGTCGCTGCCGGCGCTGGCGGGGGCGAAGGCCACCCGGTCGGCCGGGTCACGGCCGCCGCGCAGCCGGGCGGTGCGGACCGCCTCGGCACCGAGCAGCCCCTGGATGCGGGCCATGCCCCTGCTCGCCCGCTCGCCGGCCTCGGTCTCCTCCCCCCAGAAGCCGAGCTGGCGGCCACGGTCGGGGGCGACCTCGTCGGGCACCAGCGCCAGGCCGGTGAGCGCCCCGGTGGGGCGGCCGGCCGCCGGGCCGGCCAGCCAGCCGTCCAGCTGCCAGCGGACCCGCTCGGCCATGGCCGCGGCCAGCCGGCCGGCCGGGGTCCCCCTGGCCCCGGCGGTCCCACCGCTTCGGGGCGCCGCGTCGTGCCGCCAGACCCGGACCAGCGTCTCGCCGTGCTCGGTCTCGGCCTCGATGCGCAGGCGGGTGCAGGTCAGGCCGAGCCGCTCCAGCCGGGCGACCAGCTCGTCGGCCAGCGCCTTGGCCGCGAAGGCGGCGACGTCGACCCGCTCGGCGGGCGGGTCCAGCTCGGCCGCCACCCGCAGGTCGGGCGGTGGCCGGTGGGTGCTGTGCGGCCGCTCGTCGAGGCCGCTGGCCAGCCGGTGGGCACGGACCCCCTCGGCGCCGAAGCGGGTGGCCAGCTCGACCCTCGGCAGGGCGGCAAGGTCGCCGAGGGTCCGCAGGCCGAGGCGGACCAGCAGATCGGCGAGGTCGGGGCGCTCCAGGGTGTCCACCGGGAACGGGGCGAGGAAGCCGGGGCTGCCGCCCGGCGGGACGATGACCTGGTGGCGGGCGGCCAGCCCGGCGGCGAAGGTGCCGTCGGCGACCCCGACCCGGCAGCCGGCCAAGGCCCCGACCACCGCGTGGACGGCGGCCGTCACCGCGGCGGCCAGGGCCGGCTCACCTCCGTGGTAGCGGGCGGCGCCGCGGGCCGGGAAGGCGCACTCGCCCGGCCGCAGCACCTCGACCCACGGGGTGAGCGTCTCGACCGCCACCAGCACCGGCTCGAACGCACGGGCGTCCCTGGCCGGGTCGTGGGCGAGCAGCTCCAGCCCGGGGCAGCGGCCCTGGGCCTCCCGCCGGCGCAGGCCGGGCCGCACCCCCTCGGCCCTGGCGGCCGGGGAGCAGGCCACCACCCGGCCCGCATGCAGCACCGCCGCCGGGGCGGACGGTACGGCCCCGGCGGCCGCCACCGGCCAGTCGGGGCACCAGACCACCGCCATCCGGGGCACCGGGGTCACCCGGCGTCGGCCGGCTGCACGGTCCCGTCCCGAAAGGGCAGCCAGAGCCGGACCTCGCGGGGGTGGGCGGCCACGCCCCGGCCGCTGGTGACCACCCGCACATCGCGCCGCTCGAGCCGGCCGGCGCCGGCCTCCAGTCCCAGCCACGGCCCGTTGCTGACGCGCAGGGTCAGGTCGGGGCTCGGCCAGCCACCGAGGACGAGCAGGACGCTGCCGCGCTCCCTGGCCCTGGCGGTGAGCTGGCGGCACAGGGCCTGGCCCTGGCCGGCAGGGAGGCGGGTGAGCACCAGGTCGACCGCGTACAGCAGGGTGGCCACGACCTGGGCCCAGCGGCGGTCCGGGTCGGGGACCAGGACGAACCGCTGCAGCGCGACGCCGGTCTCGACGGCGGCGACCACGCCGAGCTCCGGGATGCCGACGGCGGCGGCCCAGAGGTCGGCCTGGGTGACGCTGGCCGCGAGGGCGAGCGCCAGCCGCAGGGACCCGCCGACCTCCACCACCGTGCCGCGGCGGAGCCCGCCTCCTGGCAGCAACGCGGCCAGCGGCGGCAGCACAGGCAGGAGCCGGTCGGCGGCGAGGGTGGTCGGCTGCGTGAGGCGGACCAGCCGTGTGCGCTCTTCGTGGTCAATTGCCGCGCTGCGTGAGAACGCCATGGTCTGTACTATCGAACATATGTTCGAAGCTGGCAAGCTCGGCACCGCCGGAACCGACCGGTTGGTCGGTCAATTTCGCTGGGCCGATCCGCGCCGAGGCGCCACAATCGGGGCATGAGCGGGGACGGCGGCAGCGGTCGGCCCGGCGAGGCCGCCGAGGAGGAGGCCGCGCCGGTCACCTGGTACGACATCGTCGAACCGCCGCCCGCCTCCCGGTCGCTGCGCCGCCTGCCGGGGCTCTGCCGCGAGGCGGTCCGGCTGGTCTGGGCGGCCGGCCCCCGCGAGCTGCTCGGCTCGCTGGCCGTCAAGCTGGCGGGCGGCCTCGGCCTGGCGGTCGTGCTGCTGCTGGGGCGGGACGTGATCGCCGCGGCCGGCGCGGCCGGCCGCAGCGGCGCCGGCGCCGGCGCGGTCCTGCCAGAGCTGCTGCTGCTGACCGCGGTCACCGCCGGGCTCGGCTTCCTGGCCGCCATCGGCCGGGAGCTCGGCGAGATCCTCTCCGAGCTGGCCTCGAGGCACGCCCAGGCGCAGGTCATCGAGGTGGCCTGCGCGGTCGAGCTGGAGGCCTACGACACCCCGGCCTTTCACAACCGGCTGCTGCGGGCGTCGATGGGCGGCGAGTTCCGGCCATGGCAGATCGTTGAGGGCCTGACCGGGCTGGCGGGCGCGCTGATCGGCATCCTCGGCGTGACCGTCGCGCTGCTGGCCCTGCAGCCCTGGCTGGTGCCGCTGGTGCTGGCGGCGGCCGCGCCGCTGCTGGTGGCCACCACCAGGGCCGGGGAGATCCTGTTCCGCTTCCACCACCGCATGACCGAGGCGGACCGCCGCCGCTTCTACCTGTACATGCTGCTCAGCGGCAAGGACGCCGCCAAGGAGATGCGCGCCTTCGGCCTTGCCGGCTTCCTGCGGGAGCGCTTCGACCGGCTCTACGACCAGCGCCTGGCCGAGCTGCGCGGGGTGGCACGCCGCCGCCTGCGCGTCTCCCTGCTCGGCAACCTGGCCATGTCGGTCGTGCTGGCCGGCACGGTCGGCGGCCTGCTGGCTCTCGCCCTCGGCGGCCGCATCGGCCTCGCCGACGCCGCCACGGCGGCCGCCGCCGTGTTCCTGCTCGGCGAGCGGCTGACCAGCGCGGTCACCAGCGCCGGCCAGCTCTACGAGTCCTCCCTGTTCATCGAGGACTTCACCTCGTTCGTCGCCCTCCGCCCGGAGGTGGAGGCGCGCCGCCGGCGCGACCCCGCCCCGGCGGGCTTCCGCCGCCTGGTGGTGGACGAGGTGAGCTTCACCTACCCGAGCGCCACCACCCCCGCCCTGCAGGCCGTGTCGATGGAGATCGGCCACGGCGAGATCGTCGCGCTGGTCGGCGAGAACGGCTCCGGCAAGACCACCCTCGCCAAGCTGCTGTGCCGGCTGTACCAGCCCCACGCCGGCCGCATCCTCTGGGACGAGGTCGACACCTCCACGGTCGACCCGGACGGGCTGCGCCGCTCGATGGCGGTGATCTTCCAGGACTTCCTCCACTACGCCCTGCCCGCAAGGGAGAACGTCGGCATGGGCCGCCATCAGCGGATCGACGACCTGGACGCGGTCGTGGCGGCCGCCGCCCAGGCCGGCGCGCACGACGCCATCGCCGGCCTGCCGCGCGGCTACGAGACCGTGCTCGGCCCCGAGTTCCACGGCGGCAAGGAGCTGTCGGTCGGCCAGTGGCAGCGGGTGGCGCTGGCGCGGGCGTTCTTCCGCGACGCTCCCTTCATCATCCTCGACGAGCCGACCGCCGCCCTGGACGCCAGGGCCGAGCACGAGCTGTTCGAGGGCATCCGCACCCTCTGCCGTGGGCGGTCGGTGCTGCTGATCTCCCACCGCTTCTCCAGCGTGCGCTCGGCCGACCGCATCTACGTCCTGGAGGGCGGCAAGGTGGTCGAGTCCGGCAGCCACGACCAGCTGATGGGCCTCGGCGGCCGCTACGCCGAGCTGTTCAGCCTGCAGGCCGCCGCCTACCTGGCGCCGGAGGCCCGCTGAGCCGGCAGCGGCTCGCGCAGGTACTCGACGAAGTCGCGGCCGTGGTAGTAGCGCGGCAGGACGGCCAGCTGGACGAAGCCGAGCCGCTCGTAGAAACGCCGGTGGCGGGCGGTGTCGGGGCAGCGGAGGAAGCAGCGGCCGGCGCCGAGCTCGGCGGCCCTGGCGCAGAACAGCTCGACCAGGCGGCTGCCGAGCCCGTGGCCCTGCCGCGGCTCGGCGACCAGCACGTCGTGGAGCCGCGCCATGCCCGCCACCGCCTCCCCCACGGCCACCCCGACCAGCTCGCGGCCGGCCCTTGCCTCCACCACCACCGGCCGGCTGGTCCAGTCGAGGTCCTCGCCGAACAGGCGCCGGTCGGCCAGCGGCCACTCCCTGGCCATGAAGCGCCGCACCTCGGGCGTCTCGGTGTCGAGCGCCCGGCAGACGGTCCCGGCCCCAAGGTCCTGCACGTCCCCTCCCCGGTCGACCCCCGTTCTCGCCTATGATCATCGCGCGCCGGGAGGGAGCGCCGAAAGGAGCTGGATGGACGTCCGCCTCACCGACATCTACGTCGCCGACGCCAAGCTGGTCGCCGACGGGCTCGCCCAGCCCGAGGACGCGATGGCCGTGTTCGTGGGCCGCGCCGGCAAGGGTGGGGTCGCGCCGTTCGTCGTGCGGCGGTCCTACACGGGCGCCGGGGGCTGGTACCGGGAGGCCATCGCCCTGCTGGCACCGAGCGGCGACGTCGCCTGGCGCGGCGCGGAGCAGTCGATCACCCTGCGGGGCTCCAGCAAGATCGACACCTTCACCGACGAGGTGCACGGGGTGGTGGTCGACTCCGCCGAGGACCACGAGCTGGTCCTGCTGGTCGGTGGCGACGAGGTCGGACGGGTCCCGCTGGCCATGCTCGACGAGGACCCGCCCTACCAGACCGCCGCCGACACCGGCGTGCTCGACGAGGCGCTCAAGAAGAGCACGGTCGTCTGGATCGAGGTGCCAGGGGAGGGCGGCACCGGCGGCCGGGCCGTGCCCGCCTGGTACGGCACCCTCGACGGCCGCGTCTACGTCCTCACCGGCGGGTCAGAGCAGCGCATCCCCGGGCTCGCCGAGGCCGACCGGGTGCTGCTGATCGCCCGCTCCAAGGAGCTGCAGTCGCTGGTCGCCGAGGTGGAGGCGAGCGCGAGGGTGGTGCCCGCCTCCGACCCGCTGTTCGCCCGGCTGACGGCGATCCTGCTCCCCCGCCGGCTCAACCTGCGGGACGGCGAGCAGGCGGCCGAGCGCTGGCGCAGGGAGTGCACCCTGGTCGAGCTCACCCCATCCGCGATCCCGGCCGAGGTCTAGGAGGCAACGGGACCTCCAGTTTCGGGCCGCCCGCGACGGGTACGCAGGACGGCAAGCGAGTCAACCCAGCCATCGAGACTGCCGGAGGAGGCCCAGATGTTCTTCCGCAAGAGCCGGGCGAGGAGCGCCAAGGACGCAGTCGCCGGGCAGGTCACCGAGCGGACCGACGACCTCATCACCGCGCTGGACGCGGCCAGGGAGGCGATCTCCAAGGCCTCGACGGCGGCGGGCCACAGGGGCACCGAGCTCGGCAAGGAGGCGGGGCGCAGGAGCACCGAGCTGCGCAAGGAGGCTGGCCGGCGCGGGCGCGGGGCGGCGCGGCGCGGCGGCAAGGCCGCCAGGCGCGGCACCAGGGCCGCCCGCGACGCCGCCAGCCAGGCCGCCGAGATGCTGCCCGAGCCGGAGCAGGTCGCCGACCTGACCAGGAGGGCCGCGGACAAGCTGTTCCCCGAGCGTGCCAAGCAGCGCCGCGAGGTGGCCCGCAAGCGCCGCAGGCGGGTGCTGGTCGGTAGCGCCGGGCTGCTCGGCACCGGGCTGCTGGCCGGCTGGCTGACCGCCCCCAGGCGGGGCGCCGAGACCAGGCAGGCGCTGAAGGAGCAGGCCGCCAAGGCGAGCGAGAAGGGCTGGGAGCGGGTGTCGGAGCCGCCCTCCGAGGCGGCCGCGCCGACCGCGGCACCCGAGCGTTCCGCCGACGAGCAGCAGGGCGCGGAGGTGACCTCGATCCACCAGGGCAACGGGGCCAGCAACCCGACCAAGACGCCGCCGGGCTGAGGGGCCGGTCTACTCCCCCTTGGCCCGGTACAAGCCGGCGCCCTGCTTGACCACGCGGCCCTCCTTGGCGAGGGCCGCGAGGGTCTTGACCACCACCCCGCGCACGTCGGGCGTGGTGAACGGGTCGATCATGCGCTGGGTGAGGGCGCGGTCGAGCACCACCGTCCAGTGGAGGGTCTCGGGGGCAGCCTCGTCGAGCACCCGCAGACACGCTTCCCGTGGATCCACGACGTAGACTCTACCCGCGATGAGCTCGTCGATCCTTCCCGACCCCTGCCCGCTCGACCTGGAACTGCGCCTGGCACCAGGCGGCCGTCTGGTCTACCTGTCCGACCTGCACCTGACCGACACCGGCCCGGCCGACGACTTCGCCGCCACCGACGAGCTGTGCGAGCTGATCGGATCGCTCCATGACCATCCCGGCCAGGTGCTGCTGGCGCTCGGCGGCGACATCCTCGACCTGCTCCAGGTCGAGGGGTCCATGGAGGAACGGGCGGCAAGGGCGCTCGACGGCCCGGCGGCGGCCGTGCTCGGCGCGGCGCTGTGCCGGCTGGCCGAGCGGCCAGGGGTGACGATCCTCTACCTGGTCGGCAACCACGACTCGGCCCTCGCCTGGAACGCGGCCGCGCGCAAGCTGGTCGCCGAGCGGTTCGGGGTGACCGAGTTCGCCCTGCACGCCCGCATCCGGGTGGCGCGGCCGGACCTGGCCGGCGAGGTCGTGGTGGTGGCCGAGCACGGCGACGCCCTCGACCGCTGGAACCGGCGCACCGACCCGTTCGACCCGCTCGACGTGCCGATCGGCGACCACATCGTCACCGAGTTCGTGAACAAGCTGGAGCTGGCCAGCGGCCGCTACCCGGAGCTGGCGCTTGACGAGGTCGACAACGTCCGGCCGGGGATCCTGGTCCCCTGGTGGCTGGTGTCGAACTTCTTCTACAAGTTCATGGGCAGGGCGCTGCGCGACTTCGCGCTGCCGCTGGTGCTGCTGACGATCGCGCTCAACCTCGCGGTCGGGCTGCTGGTCGGCGACGTCGGCCGCATCGCTTACCTGGGCAACCGGGCGGTGCGCTGGGTGGCCTCGTTCGTGCTCACCAACCTCGCGCTGATCGCCGTGCTGTCCACCTTCCTTGGCCGCAGCTTCCGCCGCGCGGCCGCCGCCTACGGCGTGCCGTCGCCGGACGAGGCCTCCGAGGAGGCGGAGAACCGCCAGGCCGACCTGCCCGCCCTGCTGCAGCGGCGCGACCCCGAGGCCGCGGTGCTGCTCACCGGGCACACCCACGAGCCGCGGATCGTCCGGCTGCCGGGCGGCCAGGTGGCGGTCGACGGCGGCTGCTGGGTGCGCGGGCTGGTGCCGGTGCGGGCGCGGCTCTCGCTGCCGCCGGTGTTCGTGCCCGTCTACCCGGTCAACTGGGTCGACATCCAGCCCGGCGGCCAGGGCGTCGAGGTCGCCCTCTGGGAGCGGCGCCTGGCCGTCAGGCGGCGGCTCGGCCGGATCGAGCGGCTGGTCGCAAGGCGGCCGCTGCCGCCCGCCGACGCCGCCCCCGCCAAGGTGCTCGCCAGGGTCGTGCTGCCCGATGACCGGCCACGCCACGCCTGACCCGGCGCACGGCGGCTCGGTCGTCTTCGACCGTGCCGCCGGCTACTACGACCAGAGCCGCGGGCTGCCGCCCGGCGTCGACGAGCTGGTCGCCGACCGTATCGAGGCGGTCCTGCCGCGCCCCGACGCCCGCCTGCTGGAGCTCGGCGTCGGCACCGGCCGCATCGCCCTGCCGCTGCACCGGCGCGGCCGCCGCATCCTCGGGGTCGACCTGTCGCCGCCCATGCTGGACCGCTACCGGGCCAAGGCCGCCGCCCTCGGCCTGCCCCCGCCGGCCCTGCTGCGGGCCGACACGACCAGGCTGCCGCTGCGCGACGGCTGCGTCGACGCGGTCCTGGAGGTCCACGTGCTCCACCTGGTGCCCGCCTGGCGGGCGGCGCTGGCCGAGGCCCGCCGGGTGCTCGCCCCCGGCGGTCTGGTGCTGATCGGCCAGGGCGGCGGGGGCCATGGCGACGGCCCGCGGGAGCGGACCCGCCGGCGCCTCGAGCAGCTGGCGGCAGCGGCCGGCGGCGGGCCGCGCCGGGTGGGCGCCACCGACGCCCAGAAGGTCGCCGCCCTGGTCGACCTCGGCGGCGTGGCCGAGGAGCTGGAACCGGTCGCCTGGGAGGCGCAGGAGACCTACGGGCAGGCCCTGCGCGACGTCGAGGGGCGGGTCTTCTCCTACTACTGGCGCCTGCCCGACGAGGTGTGGCGGGCGGCCGTCAGCGGGCTGCGGGCCGAGCTGGAGGCCAGCGTCCCCGACCTGGAGGCGCCCCACACCGCCAGGCACGCCTTCACCCTCACCGCGGTCCGCTTCTGACCCGGTTCCCGGGTCAGGCCAGCCGCGGCAGGACCAGCTCGCCGACCAGCTCGAGCTGCTCGTCCTCGAACACCGAGAACGGCACCCCGGCGAAGCTGCAGACCACCTGCTCGACGCCCTGCGTCTGCCATCCGCGGAGCCGCTCCAGCACCTGGTCGGGGGTGCCGACCAGCCGGGAGGCCGCCCAGTCGGCCAGCTCCACCCGGTCGAGCGCACCGCCAGGCGTCCACGCCTGGAGCCGCCGCCAGCGGGCGACCAGGTCGTCGGCGTCCCGCCCCACCAGGGTGGCCAGCCCGAGCGAACGGCGCACGTCCTCCGGGGCTCGGCCGGCCTTCCGGCAGGCGTCCGCCAGCACCGCCAGCCGCCGCTGGTAGCCCTCCGGGGTCACCGACCAGCACAGGTTCCAGCCGTCGGCCGCCCTTGCGACCACGCCGAGCAGGCGGTCGCCGCGGCCGCCGACCCACAGCGGCGGGCGGGGTCGCTGCACCGGGCCGGGCAGGACCGCGGCGTCCTCCGCCCGGTAGAAGCGGCCGGCGAACGACGGCGTGCCGCCGTCCAGCAGCGCCCGCAGCACCCCGAGGGCCTCCTCCAGCATCGCCAGCCGCTCGCCGGGGCCGGGGAAGGGCAGCCCGTTGGCGGCGAACTCGGCCTGGAGCCAGCCGGCCCCGAGGCCCACGTCCAGGCGCCCGCCGGACAGCTGGTCGAGCGTGGCGACCGTCTTGGCGAGCAGGGTCGGCGGCCGGAAGCCGACGGCCATGACCAGGCTGCCCAGCCGCACCCGGCTGGTCCGGGTGGCAAGGGCGGCCAGGGTGGTCAGGCACTCCGGCGTGCCCTGGCGGCCGGGGGGCCCGCCGTAGCGCTCCAGGTCGATCCAGAAGTGGTCGGACACCCACAGCTCGAAGAAGCCGAGCTGCTCCGCGAGCTCGGCATACCGGACGATCCGGTCGAAGGTGGCCGGGCCGGGACCGGGAAAGGAGCTGTCGTAGTGGGGCAGCGCGAACCCGAGCTTCATGGCGCCAGTCTCGGTTTGGCGCCCCACCACGTCAACGCGGGCCCTTCGCCTGCCGATAGAACCAGGGCAGCGGGCGATACAGGGAAGGAGACCGCCGAATGGGGACGGCCGAGGCCGCGGGCGGCACGCCCGGCGGGCGCCGCCGACTCGGCGAGGTGCTGGTCGCCGGCGGCGTCCTCACCCGCGCGCAGCTGGAGGACGCGCTGCGCGCGCAGAAGGAGGAGACCGGACGCCGGCGCCGGCTTGGCGAGGTGATCACCGCCCTCGGCCTCGCCGACGAGGTGCAGATCGCGCGCGCCCTCTCCGACCAGCTCGGGCTGCCCTTCATCGACCTGGGCAGCCTGCCGGTCCCCGACGAGACGCTGGCCACCCTCCCCCGCAACGTCGCCCTGCGGCACCGGGCGGTGCCGATCAGCCTGGCGCACGACGTGCTGACCGTCGCCGTGGCCGACCCGACCAACGTGCTCGCCCTCGACGACATCCGCCTGGCGACCAAGCTCTCCCAGATCCGCACGGCCGTCGCCACCGCCTCCGACGTCCAGGAGGCGGTCAACCGGTACTACGGCGGCGCCGTCGCGGCCGGCGGGATGGCCGACAGCTTCGGCGCCCTGCAGGACGTCGAGGGCCTGGAGGCCGGCGAGGACGCCGACGAGGAGGTCGAGCAGGTCGGCGACGTCGACGACGCGCCGGTGGTCCGGCTGGTCAACGCGATCATGGGGGAGGCGCTGCACAGCCGCGCCTCCGACATCCACATCGAGCCGCAGCAGCGGGACGTGCGGGTCCGCTTCCGCATCGACGGCCTGCTGCGCGAGGTGACGATCATCCCCAAGGCGATCCAGGGGCCGCTGATCTCCCGGGTCAAGATCCTCTCCGGCATGGACATCTCCGAGCGGCGCAAGCCGCAGGACGGCCGCGGCCGCATCAAGCTGGACCGGCAGGAGGCCGACACGCGGGTCTCCTCGATGCCGACCATGCACGGCGAGACGGTGGTGATCCGGCTGCTCCGCAAGGAGGCCGAGAAGGCCAAGGGGCTTGCCGAGGTCGGCATGGAGGAGCACGACCGGGTCGCGTTCGAGCGGGCCCTCTCGCAGCCCCAGGGCCTGGTCCTGATCACCGGGCCGACCGGCTCCGGCAAGACCTCCTCGCTGTACGCGGGCCTTTCCTGGGTGATCCGCCCCGACATCAACGTGGTCACCCTGGAGGACCCGGTCGAGTACCAGATGGCAGGGGTCAACCAGGTGCAGATCAACGAGCGGGTCGGGCTCACCTTCGCCGGCGGGCTGCGGACGATCCTGCGCCAGGACCCCGACATCGTGATGGTCGGCGAGATCCGCGACCCGGAGACCGCCTCGATCGCCATGCAGGCGTCGATGACCGGCCACCTGGTGCTGTCGACGCTGCACACCAACGACGCCCCTTCGGCGGTGAGCCGCCTGATCGACATGGAGGTGGAGCCGTTCCTGATCACCTCCTCGCTCACCCTGGTGGTCGGCCAGCGGCTGACCCGCGTGCCCTGCCCCCGCTGCTCGGAGCCGGTCGAGGCCGACCCGCGCACGCTGGAGCGGCTCGGCCTGGACCCTGGCGAGGTCGACCAGGCCGGGCTGCGCTCCGGTCCCGGCTGCGGCTTCTGCGCCCAGACCGGCTACAAGGGCCGCCTCGGCGTGTTCGAGGTGGTGCAGATCACCAGGCCGATCCGCGAGCTGATCGTGGCGAGGGCGCCGGAGTCCGCCATCCGGGAGCAGGCGGTCGCCGCCGGCATGCGCAGCATGCGGGCCGACGGGCTGGCCAAGGCGCTCAGCGGCCGCACCACCCTCGAGGAGGTGCTGCGGGTCACCCCGGCCGACCCGGAGCTGGCCCGGCGGGCCAGCCTTCGCGCCGCCCCAGCGGAGGCCGTCGGCCCCGCCGTCAAGACGCCGCCCAAGCTGCTGGTGCTGGACGATGACCGCTCGGTGCTCGAGGTGGCCGCCGCCATGCTGGTGGACGGCTACGAGGTGATCGCGGCCAGCCAGGTCGACGAGGCCCTGCGGGTGGTCGAGCAGGACCGCCCCGACGCGGTGCTGGTCGACCTGGACCTGCCGGGGGTGGAGGCGGACAAGCTGCTGGCCGCCCTGCGGGAGCGAGGCGGCAGTGGGCTGGCGGTGCTGGTCATGTCGGGCTCCGGCGACCGCCAGGGCCGCGACCGGGCGATCGCCGCCGGCGCCGCCGGCTTCGTGGTCAAGCCGTTCAGCGAGCCGGAGCTCCGCTCCGAGGTGGCCACCGTCCTTGACCGCCGGCCCGCCCTGACCACCGCCCCACCCCTCAGCTAGCGGGCCCTAGGCGTAGCGGAGATCCCCCGCGTCGTCGTCCTCCACCGGGCGGGCGCAGGTCGGGCAGTACCAGCGGGCCTCCAGCGGGGTGCCGCAGGCGACGTGGCGGAGGCCCTCGCCCTCGCCGGAGCGCTCGGCTCCCCACTGGGCGAGCAGGCGCAGGGCGCCGGCCAGCTCCCGGCCGGAGGCGGTCAGCTGGTAGGCGAGCCGCGGCGGCCGCCTGGAGTAGGGCTGGCCCACCACCACCGCCTCCCGCTCCAGGTGCTTGAGCCGCTGCGACAGCACGTTGGGGGCGATGCCGGGCAACGCCTCCAGCAGGTCGTTGAAGCGCCGCGAGCCACCGAGCAGGGCCTGGACGATCAGCAGCGTCCAGCGGTCCCCGACGCGCGCGACGGCCTCGTCCAGCGGCGAGGTGGCGGAGGTCTCGGACATGGTGCTCATCGTAGGGCGCCCGGTTGCTTGCGTCTCCCCCAAGTGCGTAGTAGCTTGCAATCAACAAGTTACTCCGCAATCCAAGGAGCGGCACCATGAGCGTCCTCGACGAACTCCAGCAGGCGGTCGGCCAGGTGGCCGACCGGGTCGGACCCTCGGTGGTCGGCATCGGCAGGGGCCGCGGGCGCGGCTCCGGCATCGTGCTGGCCGACGGCCGGGTGGCCACCAACGCCCACAACCTCCGGGGGGAGGAGACCATCGTCGTCTTCGCCGACGGCCGCAGCGTCACCGGCCACGTCGAGGGGGTCGACGTGGACGCCGACCTGGCGGTGCTGTCTGCCGACACCGGCGGCGCCCCTGCGATCGCCTGGGCCGAGGACGGGGCCGCCGCGGGCGTCGGCGCGGCCGTGTTCGCCGTGGCCAACCCCGGCGGGCAGCTGCGCGTCACCTTCGGGCTGGTGTCGGCGGTCGGCCGCGCCTTCCGTGGGCCGCGGGGCCGCCGCATCGCCGGCAGCATCGAGCACACCGCGCCGCTGCCGCGCGGCTCCTCCGGCGGCCCGGTGGTCGACGGCGACGGCCGCCTGCTCGGCCTCAACACCAACCGCCTCGGCGACGGCTTCTACCTCGCCCTGCCCGCCGACGCCGAGCTGCGCCGGCGGCTGGAGGGGCTCGGCAGGGGCGAGTCCCCCGCCCGGCCGCGGCTGGGGATCGGCATCGCCCCCGCCAGGGTGGCAAGGCACCTGCGCCGCGCCGTCGGCCTGCCCGAGCGTGACGGCCTGCTGGTGCGGGTGGTCGAGGAAGGCGGCCCGGCCGACCGCGCCGGCCTGCGCACCGGCGACCTGGTGGTCGAGGCCGGGGGCCGCTCGGTCGGCGACGCCGACGAGCTCTACGAGGCGCTCGACCAGGTCGGCGCCGGCCAGCCCCTGACGCTCCGGGTGGTCCGCGGCACCGACGAGCTGACCGTCACGGTGGCCTTCGACGACGGGGGCGCCGAGCGGGTCGGCTCCGCCTGACCCTCCTCTGCGGCCCGGGCCAGGCACGTTCGGCCCGGGCCGCCGGCTGTCCGCACACCCCACCAAGGCAAGCAAGCGTACTGATTCGTGTGGACGCGCCGTCTACCGCGTTCTGTAAAAAAGGGACTACCATTGGGCCGGACGCGGTTGGGGCCGGACGCGGGGAGAGCGACCGAACTCGAGGGTGCGGCTATGCGGCCGGTGCGGATCGAGGTCATCACCTACGCCCCCACGTTCTTCTACCACTGCCAGCATTGCGAGCTGGCGTTCCAGGAGATCGGGGTCGGGGAGGCGGTGCACCGCAGCCAGGCCCGCGAGGCGCTGCCTGCGGACCTCCAGGTCGAGTACGAGATCCTCGCCAGCTGGGCCCACGACCTGCTGGAGCGTCACGGGCGGGCCGTGCGCGTCAGGCTGGTGGACGCCGCCTCCATCGAGGGGTTCTGGAAGTCGCTGCGGTATCGGCTACGACGCTATCCGGCGGTGATCATCGAGGGCACCGACAAGCACGTCGGCCTCGACCTCGGGGCGGTCGACGCCGCCCTACGTGTCCGCCTGGAGGGCGCGGTTCGGGAGGAGGGCGCATGAACTCGTTCTGGGTGGTCGTCATCGGGGCCGTGGTCATCACGCTGGCCTACAACCTCTACGCCAAGCGGATTGACCGCACCGTGATCCAGGCCGACGCGGGCAAGACCACCCCGGCCAGGATGTACATGGACGGCGCCGACTTCGTCCCGACCAGCCGCTTCGTGCTCTACGGCTATCACTTCAAGTCGATCGCCGCGGCCGGCCCGATCGTC
>DASYRU010000186.1:0-2535 GCA_036004165.1 Actinomycetota bacterium | reverse complement strand
AACACGATCAGGGCGTTGCGGGGCAGGTCGAGGTGGACGTTCTTGAGGTTGTGCTCGCGGGCGCCCCGGATGACGAGGCGGTCGGTGGCGCTCAGGTTCCCTTCCTCGGTTCGAGGGGAAGCTCGACTCGGCGCAAACATTGTAAGGACGGCTGTGACAACAATGTCCCCGGCAGCCCGAACATTCCGCAGGAGGCGCAGATGGCCGAGTTCGACCCCGCCCACGTCGAGCAGGGCGGCCCACCCCACCGCTACCCGGACGGTCCCCTGGAGGTGACCAAGCTGCACGTGGGGCCGTTCGAGAACAACGCCTACCTGCTGCGCGACCCGGAGACCGGCGACGCCCTGCTGGTGGACGCCGCCAATGAGGGCGATCGGCTGCTGGAGCTGCTGCGCTCCTCGCACCTGGTCGGCGTCGTCACCACCCACCGCCACGCCGACCACCTGCAGGCCCTGACCACGGTGCTGAAGGCCCACGACGTCTGGAACGGCGCCCACCCGGCCGACGCCGACGCCATCGCCGACCAGGCCGGCGTCGCCCCCGACCGGGCGCTGGCGCACGGCGACACCATCACCGTCGGGCGCCACCAGGTCACCGTCCTGCACACCCCCGGCCACACCGAGGGCAGCATCTCCTTCAAGCTGCCGTCCAGCCAGGTGCTCACCGGCGACGCGCTGTTCCCCGGCGGGGTCGGCAAGACCGAGAGCCCGGCGGCGTTCGCGCAGGCGATCCGGTCGGCCGAGCGGCAGCTGCTGTCGCTGCCCGGCTCCAGCCGCATCTCCCCCGGCCACGGCGACGACACCCTGGTCGAGCGGGAACTGCCGCAGCTGGACGCGTGGAAGGAGCGGGGCTGGTGAGCGCCGCCCGCCGCGCCGCCGCGGCCCTGCTCCTCCTGGCCCTGCCCGCCCTGGCCGGCTGCGAGGCGGCCCAGCAGGCCCAGGAGGGGGTGGGCAAGGCGGGAGACTGCGCCGCCCTGGTCGGCGAGCTCACCGGGGTCGACTGGAGCGACGTGCAACGCACCGCGGAGCAGGCCGAGCAGGCCGCCAAGGGCCTGGACGAGCGGCTCCGCGAGGTCGACGACGCCGAGGTCAAGCAGGCCGGGGAGGCGCTGCGCGACCGGGTCCAGCGGCTCGCCGACGCGGCCAGCCAGGCCGACGCCGCCACCGTGCGGCGGGCGGCCGCGGACGCCGAAGCGGCGGCCCGCCGCCTGGCCCAGGCCTGCGACGTCCCCGTCGACCAGGTCGGCGGCTAATCTGGTCCTCGGCAGGTGACCCCTTCGCCGGTCCGCGTCGGCGGGCTACCCTACCGGTAGCGGGGCCGTCGTGAGCGCCGCCGAGGAGGTGCAGCCATGGTCGCGACCAAGGAGCGTCTGGACGAACTGACCGTGTCCGAGCCGGAGTCGCACGACGGAGTGGCCGCGACGCCCCAGGACGGGTCCTTGGGAGACCGGTGGATACGAGACCGGAGACCGCTCGGCGAGCGCCTGCTGGAGCCGATCCCAGGGCGCTGGGCGGCCATCGGAGCGGTCGCCTGGGTGGTGCTGCTGGAGGTCGTGAGGGCGATCGAGCCGCCGGCGGCCGATCCCAACGCGGTGGACCCGTGGTTCGTCAGCGCGCTTGGCACGATCTTCCTGGTCGCGTTGGTGAGCGCGTTCGCGGGGTTCGGGCTGCGGCGGCGCTGGGGTCCGGCCGCCTCGCTGTTGGCGTCCGGCATCTTGCTGCTCTTCACCGTCATGTGCCCGGCGTCCGGTCACCACACCAATGTCGGCGCCTGGTGGGTGGTCCAGCTCGGCTGCGCGCTGGCGCTGGTGACGACCAGCACCCTTGGGCTGCGGCGCGGCTGAGCGGCGGTCGGCGCGCCGGTGCTAACCGGCGGCGCGGAGGAAGCGGGCGGCGATCGGGGCGGCGACCCGGCCGCCGACGCCGCCGTCCTCGACCAGGACGGAGACGGCGAGGTCGCCGCGGAAGCCGATGAACCAGGCGTGGGTCGGCAGCGGAGACCCGCTGCCGAACTCGGCCGTGCCGGTCTTGCCGCCGACGCCGGCGGGGAGCCCGGCAGGGGCGGCCGTGCCCTCGGTGACCACCTGGCGCATGAGGCTCCGCAGGGTGCCGGCGACCCGCCCGTCGAGCGGGTCCGGCGCCTGCTCGCCGTTCCCGCCGCCGCCCGCGTCGGCGTCGCCCGCGGCCAGGCGCGGCTGGCGCCAGCGGCCGTCGGCGACGGCGGCGGCCACCATCGCCATCTGCAGCGGGCTGGCCGTCACCCGGCCCTGCCCGAACGCCTCGGCGGCCAGCTCGGCCTCGTCGGCCGGGGACGGTACCCGGCTGGTCACCGCCGGGATGCCCGGCGACGGCGCCACCCCGAAGCCGAAGCGCCCCGCCGCCGCGACCAGCTTGGCGCCGTCCAGCCGCTCGGCGGCCAGCCGCACGAAGGCGGTGTTGCAGGAGTGGGCGAAGGCGTCGGCGAAGGTGATCCTGCCGAGCACCTCGTCCTCGAAGTTGCCGAACCTGCGCCCGCCGACGGTC
Source organism: Actinomycetota bacterium (assembly GCA_036004165.1). Lineage (GTDB taxonomy): Bacteria > Actinomycetota > CALGFH01 > CALGFH01 > CALGFH01 > CALGFH01. The sequence continues at coordinate 13 of DASYRU010000186.1, read as the reverse complement.
GCCTCCTTGGGGC
>DASYRU010000185.1:0-1868 GCA_036004165.1 Actinomycetota bacterium | reverse complement strand
GACCACGTCGTCGGAGACGCCGACGGTGGTCCACTCGCCCTCGCCGTCGGCGGAGGTGACCAGCACCCGGGTGACCGCGCGGGTGCCGGCCCGGCCGTCCAGGATGCGCACCTTGTAGTCGACCAGGCGGACCGACGCCAGTTCCGGGTGGCGGCCGGCGAGGGCGCGGCGCAGGGCCTGGTCGAGGGCGTGGACCGGGCCGACGCCCTCCCCGACGGCGAGCAGCCGCTCGCCGTCGACCCGCAGCCGCACGGTCGCCTCCGACAGGTCGCTGCCATCGTTGCCCTGGCCGACCGGGGCACCCCCCTGGGCCCCAGAGACCGGGGCACCCCTTCGGGGTTCCCCGGACCCCTCCGGCCCGGACCCCTCCGTCACCCTGCGCTCGACCACCACCCGGTAGCCTTCCAGGGCGAACGGCGGCTCCAGCAGGCCGCCCTCGCGGCGGACCAGCAGCTCGAAGGAGGCGTCGGCGGCCTCGAAGGCGTAGCCGCGGTGCTCCAGCTCCTTGACCCGCTCCAGCACCCTGGCGCCGAGCGCGGGGTCGGCGTCCAGGTCGAGGCCGAGCTCGCCGGCCTTGGCGAGCAGGTTGGACCGGCCGGCCAGCTCGGAGACCAGCACCTGCGCGCGGTTGCCGACCCGGCCGGGGTCGACGTGGCTGTAGGCGTCCGGCCGGCGGGCGATCGCCGAGGCGTGCAGGCCCGCCTTGGTGGCGAAGGCGGAGGCGCCCACGTACGGCTGGCGGGTGTCGGGGGGCAGGTTGGCGAGCTCGGCGATGGCGTGGGCGGTGGCGGTCAGGGCGGCCAGCCGGTCCTCGGGAAGAAGCTTCAACCCCTGCTTGAGCTCGAGGCCTGCGACCACCGCGAACAGGTCGGCGTTGCCGCAGCGCTCGCCGTAGCCGTTGGCCGCGCCCTGCACGTGACGCGCCCCGGCCTCCACCCCGACCAGCGAGTTGGCGACGGCGCAGGCGGCGTCGTCGTGGAAGTGGACCCCGATCCGCACCCCTGGCAGGGCCGCGGCGACCTCGCCGACCACCCGGGCCACGGTGGTGGGCAGGCTGCCGCCGTTGGTGTCGCAGAGCACCACCGTGTCGGCGCCGGCCGCCGCCGCCGCCTCGGCGACCGCCAGGGCGTAGGCGGGGTCGGCGGCGTGGCCGTCGAAGAAGTGCTCGGCGTCGAACGTCACCCGCCGGCCGGCCGCGACCATGTGGGCGACCGAGTCGGCCACCATCGCCAGGTTCTCCTCCAGGCTGGTGCGCAGCGCCTCGGTCACGTGCAGCGTCCAGGCCTTGCCGACCAGGGTGACGATCGGGGCGCCGGAGTCGACCAGGGCGGCGAGGTTGGGGTCGTCGTCGCTGCCGCGGCCGGGCCGGCGGGTCGCCCCGAACGCGGCCAGGGTCGCGTGGCGCCACGGCAGCTCGCGTGCGCGGGCGAAGTACTCGGCGTCCTTGGGGTTGGACCCCGGCCAGCCGCCCTCGACGACGTCGACGCCGAGGTCGTCCAGCAGGCGGGTCACCCGCAGCTTGTCGGCCACGGTGAACTGGAGGCCGACCTGCTGCGACCCGTCGCGCAGGGTGGTGTCGTAGGTCTCTACGTGGTCTTCGGCGGGCATGATCGACAAGGGAGGACTCCCTCCAGAACGGTTTCGGGGGTGCGCGGGGGGCAGAGCCCCTCGCGTCTGTGCTAGGCGACCGATTCGGCCCAGTCGCGGTAGCGCTCGTCGCGGCCCCGGGTGGCGGCCGTGAAGACCTCCTGCAGCCGGCGGGTAATCGGGCCCGGGTCGCCGAGGACCCGGTCGTCCACCTCCCGGATGGGCACGACCTCGGCGGCCGTCCCGGTGAAGAAGGCCTCGTCGGCCAGGTACAGGTCGGT
>DASYRU010000184.1:0-12970 GCA_036004165.1 Actinomycetota bacterium | reverse complement strand
CTGTATCCCTGCCTGAAGCGGTTGGCGGCCGACGGGGCCCTCGAGGTCGAGGTCGCCCCGTTCACCTCCCGCAAGAAGCACGTGTACCGGCTGACCGAGCGGGGCAACGAGCTGTTCCACGAGCTGCTCGAGTCCGCCGAGGGGCACGACCTGGAGCAGGACCGGTTCTCCCTGCGGCTGGCGTTCTTCCGTTACCTGCGTCCCGAGACGCGCCTCGACCAGCTCGAGCGGCGCCGCGGCTACCTGCAGGAACGGTTGGCCGTCATGCGCAGCTCGCTGCGCGCCGCCAGGGACCGGATGGACGCCTACACGATCGAGCTGATGGACCACGGGCTGGACGAGCGGGAACGCGAGATCGCCTGGCTCGACCGCCTGATCGCCCGCGAACGGCGCTCGACCGAGGGCGAGCCCCCCCGCAACAGCCAGCTCCACCAGGCCGCAGACGGCCAGGATTCCGCTGGGCATCCAGCCCAGCTCCCCCATACCCCGCGCGACCCCCGCCTGCCCGCCCAGACCGGGTAGGCCGCGCCGTCCAGGAGGAGGAGACCAGACACCGATGGGAAAGCTACGCGTCGCGATCGTCGGCGTGGGCAACTGCGCGTCGTCGCTGGTGCAGGGCGTGCACTACTACAAGGACGCCCGGCCAGGTGACCGCGTCCCCGGTCTCATGCACGTCGAGCTCGGGGGCTACCACGTCCGCGACCTCGAGTTCGTCGCCGCCTTCGACGTCGACGCCAAGAAGGTCGGGCGCGACCTGTCCGAGGCGATCCACTCCAGCGAGAACAACACCATCCGGTTCGCGGACGTGCCGCCCCTCGGGATCGAGGTACAGCGCGGTCCGACCCTCGACGGCCTCGGCCGCTACTACGCCGAGACCATCCGGGAGTCTGACGCCCCCGCGAGCGACGTGGCCGTCGCCCTGGCGGCCTCCGGCGCCGAGGTGCTCGTCTGCTACCTGCCGGTCGGCTCGGAGCAGGCCGCACGCTTCTACGCCGAGCAGGCGCTCAAGGCGGGTGTGGCCTTCGTGAACTGCCTGCCGGTGTTCATCGCCGGCCGGCCGGAATGGGCGGAGCGCTTCACCAAGGCCGGGGTGCCGATCATCGGCGACGACATCAAGTCACAGGTCGGCGCGACCATCGTCCACCGGGTGCTGAGCCGGCTGGTCGAGGACCGCGGCGTCCACATCGACCGCACCTATCAGCTCAACTTCGGCGGCAACATGGACTTCATGAACATGCTGGAGCGCAGCCGCCTGGAGTCGAAGAAGATCTCCAAGACGCAGGCGGTGACCTCGCAGGTCGACCACGACCTCGGCAGGCGCAACGTGCACGTCGGCCCGAGCGACTACGTCCCCTGGCTGGACGACCGCAAGTGGGCCTACATCCGGGTCGAAGGCCGCGCCTTCGGCGACGTGCCGCTCAACATCGAGCTCAAGCTCGAGGTCTGGGACTCGCCGAACTCCGCGGGGGTGGTGATCGACGCCGTCCGCTGCGCCAAGCTGGCGCTCGACCGGGGCCTCGGCGGGCCGCTGCTCGGCCCGGCCGCCTACTTCATGAAGTCGCCGCCGGTCCAGTACACCGACGACGTCGCCCGCGACCTGGTCGAGGAGTTCATCGCCGGTCGGGACGGGCAGGACCTGCCGCCGGCGCGGTCCTCGCTCGACCACGTCACCCAGACCTGAGGCCGCCTCCCGACACCGCCGCCCGGCCAGCGCCGGGCGGCGGCTTGTTAGCCTTGGCTCCTGGGAGGGCCTGGCGATGGATCGAGGACCGAGGAGGACGGCGTGGCCCGAGGCGACTGGTGGCGGCACGGGGTCATCTACCAGATCTACCCCCGCAGCTTCGCCGACGCGAACGGCGACGGGGTCGGCGACCTGCCAGGGATCACCGACCGGCTGGACCGCCTGAACGACGGCACCCCGGCGTCGCTCGGCGTCGACGCGATCTGGCTGTCGCCCTTCTACCCCTCGCCGATGGCCGACTTCGGCTACGACGTGGCCGACTACACCGGCGTGGACCCCCTGTTCGGCAGCATGCACGACTTCGACCGGCTGGTCGCCGAGGCGCACGCCCGCGGCATCCGGGTGATCGTCGACCTGGTGCCCAACCACACCTCCGACCAGCACCCCTGGTTCCTGGAGTCGCGCGCCTCGGGCGACAACCCCAAGCGCGACTGGTACGTCTGGGGCGACTCGCGGCCGGACGGCTCGCCGCCCAACAACTGGATCAGCGCCTTCCCGCGGGCCGGCAGGGCCTGGAGCTTCGACCAGCCGACCGGACAGTGGTACCTCCACTCGTTCACGCCGCAGCAGCCCGACCTCAACTGGTGGAACCCCGAGGTGCGGGAGGCCATGGACGAGGTGATGCGGTTCTGGCTGGACCGCGGCGTCGACGGCTTCCGGGTCGACGTCGCCCACAAGATGGCCCGCGATCCGGAGCTGCGCGACAACCCGCTGGTGGACCTGGACGAGGACGCCGAGCGGGACACCAGCGCCGAGGCGAGGGCGCGGCGGCTGGCCAGGCTGAAGAGCCTCGAGCGCCGCGACGAGGACTGGCCGGAGGTCCACGAGATCGTGCGCCGCGTCCGGCGCACCCTGGACGCCTACGACGACCGCATGGCGGTGGGGGAGGTCTACCTGCTCGACCTGAAGCGGCTGGCCCGCTACTACGGGGCCGGCCAGGACGAGTTCCACCTGGCGCACAACTTCGTGTTCCTCACCCAGCCGTGGAAGGCGGAGGCCTTCCGCTCGGTGGTCGACGAGTTCAGCGGCCTGCTGCCGCCGGACGCCTGGCCGGCCTGGATGCTCGGCGACCACGACGTGTCGCGCATCGCCAGCCGCTACGACGAGGGCGGCGACGGTCGGGCACGCGCGAGGGTGGCGGCGATGCTGCTGCTCACCCTGCGGGGCACGCCGTTCGTGTACGCCGGCGACGAGATCGGCATGGCCGACGGCGAGGTCCCGCCCGACCGCGCGGTCGACGTCGACGGCCGCGACCCGCAGCGCACCCCGATGCAGTGGGACGGCTCGCCGGGAGCCGGGTTCAGCGCCAGACCGGGCGCGACGCCGTGGCTGCCGGTCGGGGCCGAGGCCGCCAGCGTCAACGTGGCCGCGCAGCGGGACGACCCCGCCTCCATGCTCAGCCTGTACCGGCGCATGATCTGGTACCGCAAGGGCTCCCCGGCGCTGCGGGCCGGCGACTACCGGTCCCTGCCGGACGCCCCCGACGGCTGCTACGCCTACCTCCGCAGCGCCGGCGACGAGCGGCTGCTGGTGGCGCTCAACTTCACCGGCCAGCCGCTCGACTACCAGGTGCCTGAGGGACCGCCGGGCCGTGGCCGGCTGGAGCTGGCCACCGACCCTGGCCGCGCGGCCGGCGAGGAGGTTGGGCTGCTCCCGTTGCGCCTCGGCCCCGACGAGGGCGTTGTCGTCCGGCTTCCCTGACGGCGCCTCAGCGGCCCTCCGGGTCGTCCGGGCCAGGGCCATCCAGGCCCTGGTCCCGGGCCCAGGCGCGCAGGGCCTCGATCGCCTCCACCTCCGGCATCGGCCCGCGCTCCAGGCGCAGCTCCAGCAGGTGGGCGAGCGCCTTGCCGACCAGCGGGCCAGGCGGGATGCCGAGCAGGGCCATCACCTGGCGGCCGTCGAGCGGCGGGCGGATGCTGCGCAGCTCCTCCTCGGCCTCCAGCCGGGCGATCCGCTCCTCCAGCTCGTCGGAGTAGGCGGCCAGCTGCTTGGCCTTGAACACGTTGCGGGTGGTGCAGTCGGAGCGGACCAGGAAGTTCAGCCGGTCCAGCAGCGGCCCGGCGTCGCGCACGTAGCGCCGCACGGCCGAATCGGTCCAGCCCAGCCGGTAGGTATGGAAGCGCAGATGCAGCAGGACGAGCTGGCGTACGTCGGCGACGAAGGCGGCCGGGTAGCGCAGCTCGGTGAGCCGACGCTCGGCCATCTTCGCCCCGACCACCTCGTGCAGGTGGAAGGTGACGCCGTCGGGTCCCACCCGCCTGGTGCGCGGCTTGCCGATGTCGTGCAGCAGGGCGGCCATGCGCAGGGTCAGGTCGGGGTCGTCGGCGTCGTAGGCGGTCGCCCGCTCGACGACCGCGATGGTGTGCCGCAGCACGTCCTTGTGGCGGTGCACGGGGTCCTGCTCGAGGGCCAGGGCGGGCAGCTCCGGCAGGAACTGGTCGGCCAGGCCGGTGTTGACGGCCAGCCACAGCCCCTTGGCCGGCGTCCGGCTCAGCAGCAGCTTGCTCAGCTCGTCACGGATCCGCTCCCTCGAGACGATCTCCAGGCGTCCGCGGCGCTCGCTGATCCCGGCCAGCGTCTCCGGGGTCGGCACCAGCTCGAGCTGGGCGGCGAAGCGGGCCGCCCGTAGCATCCGCAGCGGGTCGTCCTCGAAGGAGACGGCCGGGCTCGACGGGGTCCGCAGGCGACGGGCGGCCAGGTCGGCCAGCCCGCCGTAGGGGTCGACGAACGGCCCGTCGGGCAGCCGCATCGCCATCGCGTTGACGGTGAAGTCTCGCCTGGCCAGGTCCTCCTCGACCGTGCGGCCGAAGGTCACCTCCGGCTTGCGGGAGTCCTCACGGTAGACGTCGGAGCGGAAGGTGGTGATCTCCAGCCGGAAGTCGCCCTTGCGGACGCCGACGGTGCCGTAGCGGACCCCCTGCAGCCAGACGCCGTCGCTCCAGCCCCGCGTCCGCACCACCCCGAGGATCTGCTCCGGCGTGGCGTCGGTGGTCAGGTCGACGTCGGGGGAGACGCGGTCCAGCAGCGCGTCCCGGACCGTCCCACCGACCAGGTACAGCTGGTGGCCGTGCCGCGCGAAGCGCGCACCGAGGTCGCGGACGACCTTGGCGAACGGCGCGGCCCGGAGCAGGGCACCAAGCGCCTCGCGCTGGGCGGCGGAGAGCTGACGCATGGTCGCAGCATACCTGGGCCCTCCCCCGGCTCAGGTGGTTTAAGGCCGGCCCACCAGGGCAACCGAAGGGGATAGGGAGGTGGTTGGATGCCGAACACCGGCAAGATGAGCAGGGCCGAGGCGGGCCGCAAGGGTGGACAGACCACCAAGACCCGCTATGGCGACGACTTCTTCGGCAAGATCGGCCGGATGGGGGGCAAGAAGGGCGGCGAGACGACCAAGCAGCGCTACGGCATCGAGTTCTACCAGCGCATCGGCCGAAAGGGTGGATCGCGCTGACCGGCGTGGCGGTGGCCTCCGCAGCCTGACGGCCGGGGCGGTTGGAGCCCCGGCCGCCCGCTATACTCGGGGGCGCGCCCGCCGACGGTAGCTCCCCCCAGGAGAACTCCGTGCGATCTAGCATCGACGTCCATAACCACCTGCTCGCCGACGACGTCGTGCACGAGCTCTCCCAGCTCCCCGGGCCGCTGCGCGACCTGGCCGCGGCGCCCGGCGTGCTCGGGCTGCCGGCCGTCGCGGTCGGCCGCCCGACGCTGTTGGCCGACGACGACGGCGCGGTCGTGATCCTGGCGCCGGCCGACGCCGAGGTGGACACCGTCGGCGTCGCCGAGCTGCTGGGACGGGAGCACCTGCGGGCGGTCCCACCCGACCGGGCGCCGGGGCTGACCGGCTACCTGCTCGCGTTCGTGCCCCCGGTCGCCCTCGAATGCCCGGCGGCACTGGTGGTCGACGAGCGGGTCGCCGCCCAGGACGTCGTCTACGCGGCCGCCGGCGAACCGGGCGTGATCCTCAAGGTCCGAGGCGCCGATCTGGTCAAGGCGACCAGCGCGGTGGTCGCACAGGTCACCAGGCAGGGAAGCTGAGCGTGCGGACCGCCCGTGCCGTCTCGGCCGGCGGGGTGGTGCTCGCCGAGCCGCACCAGGACGCGTCGGTGGCCCTGGTCGCCCACCGCTCGGCCAGGGGCACGCTGCAGTGGACCCTGCCAAAGGGCGCCCAGGAGCCGGGCGAGACGGTCACCGAGACCGCCCTGCGCGAGGTTCGCGAGGAGACCGGCCTCGACGTCGAGCTGATCGGTCCGCTCGACACCATCGATTACTGGTTCGTCTGGGCGCCAGAGCAGACGCGCTACCACAAGTTCGTCCACTATTTCCTGATGCGCGCCGTCGGCGGCGACTTCGCCAGGCACGACAGCGAGATGGAGGACGCGAACTGGTTCACGCCCGAGCAGGCCAGACGGCAGATGTCCTTCGCCAACGAGCGGAAGCTGCTCGACCTCATCCCGGAGGCGCTGGCCGCAGCCGAAGGTGCCCGGGGGGGCAGGGGGACTCCGAGGGGGTCTCCCGGCCGGTCGCGGTGACCCGGCGTCTGCTGGCCTGCCTCGCGGCCCTGCTGGCGGTGGCAGTGGCGCCGGCCGGGACGGCCGCGGCGCAGCAGGCCACCCCCGCCGTGGAGCTGGTCCTGGTCAGGGTGTCGCCGGCGGTCGGCCAGGCGACGCCGCTCACCTACCAGGTGGCGGTGCGGAACCGCGGCCAGCTCCCCCTCCGTGACCTGCGGGTCCAGGCGCGCCTCGGGCGGCCGGTGGCCACCCGCTCCGAGCTGGCCGGCCTGCTCGCCGTCCCGGGCGGGCCGGCCGAGGGCCTCTCCCCGCTGGACGACTTCCGCCCCGACCCGGCCGAGGTGGCGGCGGGAGCCACCCGCCGGCTGCCGGCGCGGCGGGTGCGGCTGCCGGCCGCCCTGGCGGCGGGCAACCCCGGCGTGGTCCTGCCCCTGTCCCTTCAGGTCGAGGCCTCCGGAGCCGGCGGGCCGGTCCAGGCACGCCTCGGCACCTTCATCGTCGCCGTGCCGGAGCGCCCCACCCAGCCGCTGCGGACCGCGCTGCTGGTGCCGCTGCACGAGCCGACCCACCGCAACCCGGCCGGCGACTTCATCGACGACGAGCTCGCCGGCCTGCTCGCCCCGGGCGGCTCCCTCGGCGCGATCGTCGGCGAGCTGGCCCGGCCGGCGGCGCCGCAGGTGACCATGGTGGTGGATGCCATGCTGGTGGAGGAGGCCACCGCCATGGCGGGCAGCTGGCAGCTCCGCCGTGGCGGGCAGCGGGTGACCGTGTCGGCCGGCGACACCCGCTCCCGCGCCGCCCAACGGTTCCTGGAGGAGCTCAAGACCGCCGCCAGCGACCACCGCCCAGCCGCCCTCCCCTACGCCAACGCCGACCTGCCTGCGCTGGTCCGGGCCGGGCTCGACGGCGAGGCGGCGCTGCAGATCGGGCGCCAGCTGCTCGGCGCCGACCTCGGCACCGCCCCCGGGGAGACCCTGGCCTGGCCGGTGGACGGGGCGATCGACGCGGCGGTGCTGCAGACCCTCGCGCAGACCGGCGCCAACGCGGTGGTGCTGGACCAGCGGCGCCTGCCCACCGCCGCCGCGACCACCACCACCCAGAACGCCACCGTCGACCTTGGCGGCGGGCTGCTGCAGCCGCAGCGGGCCCTGGTCGGCGACCCCGTCCTCTCGGCTGCGCTGGGCGACCAGCGGGCGGCCGCCGCCCCGGTCGAGTGGGCGCAGCGGGTGCTGGCCGAGACCGCGGTGGCCTGGCTGGAGCGGCCGAACTCCAGCGAGCCCCGCGGCATCCTGCTCGCCCCGCCGCAGAGCTGGCGGCCACCGCCCAGCTTCTTCCGGACGCTGGTCCGCGGCCTGGCCGCCGCCCCCTGGCTGCGCCTGCAGACCGCCACCAGCCTGGCCGACCAGGTGCCGCAGGGGCCAGGCCGGAGCGAGCGGCAGCTCGCCACCGTCACCGCGGCCGACGCGGCCGCCGGGCTGCCGGCCAGCTACCTGCGCACGGTGGCCGAGGTCCGCTCCAAGCTGACCAGCTTCCGGCGCTCGGTCGGCCCCGACTACCGGCCGCCGTCCGGCGACTTCGACCGTGACCTGCTGATCGCCGAGTCGAGCGACTGGCGGCCGGCCGCCGCCAGAGCCAGGGGCCGCTCCTTCATCCGCGCGGTCGACCAGGGCATCCGCGGCGTCTACCGCCGGGTCGGGGTGCAGGCCACGCCGGTGACCCTCACCGCCAGGCGGGGGACCATCCCCGTCACCGTCGCCAACGACAGCGACCAGCGTCTCACCGTGGTGCTGCGGCTCACCTCGCCAAAGGTCGACCTGCCGGCGGTCAGCGAGCCGTTCGTGCTGGAGCCGCGCCGCCGCACCACCCAGCTGCTGCCGGTCAGCACCAGGGCCACCGGCACCTTCCCGATCCGGGTGGAGGTGCTCACCCCCGACGGCAAGCAGCCCGTCGCCGGCGGCGAGATCCGCCTGATCTCCACCGCCTTCAACCGGGTCGCCCTCGCGCTGACCGGCGGGGCGGCCGGGTTCCTGCTGCTGTGGTGGTGGCGCGGCAAGCGGCGCCGGGCGGCGGGATGAGCACGGCGGGCTCCCCGGTGAACGCGGCCGAACCCAGCCTGGCCCGCTCGACCGCCGTGATGGCCACCGGGACGCTGCTGTCCCGGGTCACCGGGCTGCTCAGGGTGACCGTGCTGGTGGCCACCCTCGGGGTCGGCGAGAGCCGCCTGGCCGACGTCTACAACGTCGCCAACACCACCCCGAACATCGTCTACGAGCTGGTCCTCGGGGGGATCCTGTCGTCGATCTTCGTGCCGGTCTTCGTCGAGGTGCGCAACACCCGCGGGGCGAGGCAGGCCTGGCACGTGGCCAGGGCGACCATGACGATCGCGATCGTCGGCCTGGGGCTGCTGGCCCTGATCGGCATCCTGGCGGCCCCCTGGATCATCAAGCTCTACATCCACTCGGGCACCCCGGCCGAGCGGGCCGAGGCGCAGCAGCTCGGCGGCCAGCTGCTGGCCATGTTCATGCCCCAGATCGTCTTCTACGGGGTCGGGGCGGTCATGACCGGGCTGCTCAACGCCAACCGGCGCTTCGGGGTGCCGATGTTCGCGCCGATCCTGAACAACCTGGTGGTGATCGCGGTCGGCCTGACCTTCCACTTCCTGGTCGGCCAGCAGGTGCCCCAGGTCGGCGAGGTCACCACCGGCCAGAAGCTGCTGCTCGGCCTCGGCACCACCGCCGGGGTGGCCGCCATGACGCTGGTGCAGTGGCCCTTCCTTCGGCGCATCGGCTTCCGCTTCCACTTCGTCTGGCACTGGCGCGACCAGGCCATCCGCAAGATGGCCACCCTGTCGGCCTACACCGTCGGCTACGTGGTCACCAACCAGGTCGGCTACCTGATCATCCCGGTCCTCGCCTACGGCGTGCAGGGCGGCTACACCGCCTACTCGACGGCGTTCATCTTCTTCCAGCTCCCGCACGGCGTGTTCGCGGTGTCGGTCATGACCGCCCTGCTGCCGCCGCTCAGCGAGTACGCCGTCGCCAAGGACTGGGACGCCTTCCGGGCCACCTTGTCGAGGGGGGTGCGGCTCACCGCCGCCGTGCTGCTGCCCGCCGCCATCGGGTACCTGGCCCTCGCCGGCCCGATCGTGCGGCTGCTGCTGGAGCACGGGGTGGTGACGGGGGCCAGCACCGAACTGCTCACCCGCGTGCTCACGGTGTTCGTGCTCGGGCTGGTGCCGTTCTCCACCTTCCAGCTCATCCTGCGCGCCTTCTACGCCCTGCAGGACACCCGCACGACCTTCATGATCAACCTGGTCGCGGTCGGCACCAACGTGGCCGCCAACCTGCTGCTGTTCGCGCTGCTGCCGGAGCGGTGGAAGATCCCCGGCCTGGCCCTTGGCCACGTCGCCCACTACACGGTCGGCTCGGCCCTCCTGCTGGTCTCCCTGTCGCGGCGGATCGGCGGCCTCGACGGCCTCCGCATCCTGAAGGCGGTGGTCCGGATGCTGGTCGCCGGGCTGGTCATGGGCGTGGTCGCCGCCGTCGCCGGTGGCGCCGCCGGCGGGCTGGTCCCGCCGGGGTTCCTGCGCGACCTGATCACGGTAACGGTCGGGGTCGCCACCGGCGTCGGCACCTACCTGTTGGCCGCCCGGCTGCTGCGGATCGAGGAGCTCGGCCTGCTCATGGCCGTGCTGCGGCGCCGGCGCCGAGGGTCGGGCCGGGCCTAGCCCGTTCGCCGGCGGAATTTACCGGCAAATCGCGGACGAGTCCGTCCCAACGGGGCGAGAAATTTCCGAAGGTGTTTGCAATCGCCCTGCCGGGATGAGAGCGTCCCCGGCGGCCGCAGACCCGACACGCGAAGGGACTTCCCCCTGCGACCTCTTCGGAATGCTCTGGTCCTGCTCGTCGCCATCGGCGTGCTGGTCGTCGGCGAGGGCGAGCAGGCCGTCGCCGCCCGCCGCGAGACCCCTGCCCACAAGATCACCCGCCTGCGGGCCAAGGCGGTCCGCGTGCAGCACGCGATCGACCGCATGAACGACCGCGTCGAGGGTCTCATCGAGGACTACAACGAAGGGCGGGTGGCGCTGGCCCGGACGCGTGCCGAGCAGGCCGAGACGCAGCGGCGCATCCGGCGGGCCACGCGCCGCCTGGCGGCGGCCAGGCGGCAGCTCGGCCAGCGGCTGTGGGCCATCTACACCGAAGGTCCGGCCACCGCCCTCAGTCAGCTCCTCGGCGCCCAGACCGTGCACCAGGCCCTGACCACCACCAAGTACCAGGAGCAGGTCGTCGGCGCGGACCGGGCGGCCATCGCGCGGGTCGAGCGGCTCAAGGCAGAGCTCACCGAGCTCGCCGGGAAGCTGGCCGCCCAGCGCGCCCGCCGCGAGCTCCTGCAGGCCCGGCTGGCCCGGCAGCGCCGCCAGATCGAGGGCCGCCTGGCGGACCAGAAGCGCTACCTCGCCCGGCTGACCAGGGAGGTCAAGCGGGCCATCGTGGCCGAGCGTCGCCGCCGCGAGGAGCTGCGCCGGCGCGCCCTGCTGCGCCGGCTGGCTGCCGAGCGGGCGGCGAGGGCCAGGGCGGCAGCAGCGGCCCGCGCCCGCAGCACCTGGCGTGGCGTCGCCAGGCGGGCGGGCGGCCCGTCCGGCGCCGCCGGCCGGGCGGTCGCCTTCGCCCTGGCCCAGATCGGCAAGCCGTACGCGTGGGGTGCCGCCGGGCCCGGCAGCTACGACTGCTCCGGCCTGATGATGGCCGCCTACCGCAGCGCCGGCGTCTGGCTCCCACGGGTCAGCCGAGCCCAGTGGTACGCCGGGCCGCACCTCACCCTCGGTGAGCTCGCCCCTGGGGACCTGGTGTTCTTCGCCTACGACACCTCCAACCCCGCCTCCATCCACCACGTCGGCATGTACATCGGCGGCGGCGCCATGGTCGAGGCGCCCTACAGCGGGGCGAGCGTGCGCACCGCCTCGATCGGGCGGGGCGATTACATCGGTGCGGTGCGGCCGACCGGCTGAGGGTAGAAGGGCCGGAGAAGAGCCTGCCTGTTACACTTCCTGGGTCGCGATCCCCGGGGTCCAACGCCCCGCTCCTTGCATATGAGCATGTCGCAGGTCGGTTCCGGTCTGCCCCGGTTGCTCGCCGAGCGCTACGAGCTCGCCGAGCAGCTCGCCTCGGGCGGCATGACGAGCGTCTGGCGCGGCCACGACCGCGTGCTCGGCCGGGACGTGGTCGTCAAGGTGCTCCACCCGGAGCTGGCCGCCGACGAGGACTTCCGGGTCCGCTTCCACGAGGAGGCGGTCAACGCCGCCCGGCTCACCCATCCGAACATCGTCGCCCTCTACGACACCGGCGAGCAGGGCGGCGTCGCCTACATCGTGATGGAGCTGGTGCACGGCTCGACCCTGCGCGAGGCGCTCGCCAGGAACGGGCCGCTGCCGCCCGCCCAGGCGGCCTGGCTGGCGACCGAGGTCACCGCGGCGCTCGGCTATGCCCACCAGACCGGTGTCTGCCACGGCAGCCTCAAACCCGGCAACATCCTGCTGGCCGACGACGGCACCGTGAAGGTGGCCGACTTCTCGATCGCCAGAGCCGCCACCGACGACGACCCAGGCCGCACCGGCGAGATCCTCGGCGCCGACGGCTATCTGGCCCCGGAGGTCGTGCACGGCGGGGTGGCCGACGGCCGCGCCGACGTCTACGGGCTCGGCGCCTGCCTCTACGAGATGCTGACCGGACGCCCGCCCGCCGCGGACCCTGCCGCCACCGTCCCGCCAAGGGCGCTGCGCGCCGGCGTGCCGAGGGAGCTCGACACGGTCGTGCAGAAGGCGATGGCGGTCGACCCGAACGAACGCTTCCAGTCCCCGGAGGCGATGGCCTCCGCCCTGGCAAGGTCGGCCGCGACCGCCGGCGCGGTCCCGACCGGTGGTGGGCTGGTAGAACCGCTGGAGGCGCCGCCGCGGCCCGAGGGGCCGCCCGCCCGCGGTTTCCTGCGTCACGAGGGCCGCTGGCTCGGCTGGACGCTCGCCCTGGTCGTGCTGGTGGGGGTGCTGGCGGTGGCGCTCACCATAGCCAGCGACAGCCTCGGCGACCTGTTCGGCGGCGACGGCTCCCCAGGGCCGACCGACTCCACCGGGACCACCACCGGCCAGACGGCGGTGCGGGTGGTGCAGGCGACCCCGTTCGACCCCCCTCCCGGGGACGGCCAGGAGAGCAACGACGAAGCGGCCAACGCGATCGACCGCGACCCGGCCACTGCCTGGAAGACCGAGGGGTACAAGCAGCCGAACCTCGGCGGGCTGAAGCCGGGGGTCGGGCTGGTGCTGGACCTCGGCGAGCGGCAGCCGGCCAGGCAGCTGACCGTCACGCTGTCCGCGCCAGGAGCCACCATGGCGGTGTACGGCTCCGACGACCGCCCGCCGAGCCTCGACGGCTGGACGGAGCTGGGCGGGTCGCAGACGGCCACCGGCCAGCGGGTGAGCTTCGACCTGGGCGGGCAACCCCACCGCTACCTGCTGGTGTGGTTCACCAGCCTGCCCAGGGATGACGACGGCAAGTACCGCGGCGGGATCGCGGCCGTCACCCTGCGCTCGTGACCGAGCGCAGCGACGAGACGCTGCTCGCCGCCCACCTGCGCGGCGACCCGCGCGCCTTCGGCGAGCTGGTCGGCCGGCACGAGCGCAGGGTCTACGGCCTCTGCCTGCGCATCCTCGGCAGTCGCGAGGACGCCG